>JBMZDY010000029.1:0-12758 GCA_049614585.1 Oceanihabitans sp. | reverse complement strand
AAAAACACTTTAAATGTCCAGTAATTTTATTTGATTATCCAGCAAATATTAAAGCATTTTATATGCGTTTAAATGAAGACGGAAAAACCGTTCGAGCAATGGATATATTATTTCCAGGAATAGGAGAAATGGTAGGAGGCTCGCAAAGAGAAGAACGTTTAGAAGTATTAAAAGAAAAAATGGCAGCATTAAATATACCAGAAGAAGAACTTTGGTGGTATTTAGACTTGCGTAAATATGGAACAGCAGTACACTCTGGCTTTGGATTAGGTTTTGAGCGTTTGGTAATGTTTGCAACAGGAATGAGTAATATTCGCGATGTAATTCCTTACCCAAGAACACCTCAAAATGCAGAATTTTAATTTAAAGAATTAAAATAAATTACAACCCAAAATAAAATTATCATAAAACAATCTAGTTCGTTCCGTAATCTAGATTGTTTTTTTTATTTTTATCTGAAATCAAAAAACTAAAATGCTTAAACAATATTTACAATTTAAATTATCGCAAAAATTGTCTCCGCAACAAATTCAATTAATGAAATTGATACAGTTGCCAACACAAGCTTTCGAGCAACGTTTAAAGCAAGAACTAGAAGAAAACCCTGCCTTAGAAGGAGGGAAAGAAGAAAAAGAAAACGAGTTTGACGATGCTTTCGATAATAGTGACGACGAGTATAATGATAACGAAACCATAGACTCTGGCGATATTAATGTAGACGAGTATTTAAGTGACGACGAAGTTCCAGATTACCGCACGCAAGTAAATAACTATAGTGCAGACGACGACGAAAAAAGCATACCATATGCAGCAGGAACATCGTTTACACAGCATTTAGTAAACCAATTAAACACCTATCGCTTAAACGATGAAGAGCGAGATATAGCAGAGTTTCTAGTAGGTAGTGTAGACGAGAGCGGTTATATACGTCGCGAACTTAGCGATATTATGGACGATTTAGCTTTTACGCAAAACGTTTATACCACAGAAGAAAAAATAGAAAGGGTTTTAAAAATTGTACACCAGCTAGATCCAGCTGGAGTAGGAGCAAGAAACCTTCAAGAATGCTTATCCATTCAATTGCATCGAAAAGAGCAACATCCAGATGTGGCATTAGCAACAAAAATTATAGATAAAGCTTTCGAGCAGTTTACAAAAAAACACTACAAAAAGTTACTTCAAAAATTCGATATTAGTGAATTGCAATTAAAAGATGCCATTCACGAAATAGAACGCCTAAACCCAAAACCAGGAGGGAGTTATGCAGGTAATAATCGCATGGTAGAACACGTCGTGCCAGACTTTGCTATAAAAATTGTAGATGGAAATTTAGAACTTACCCTTAACGGAAGAAATGCTCCAGAATTACATGTTTCTAGAGAGTATAACAACATGTTAAAAGGCTATAAAGACGCAAAACAAAAAAGTAAATCGCAGAAAGATGCTATTCTTTTTATAAAACAAAAACTAGACGCCGCCAAATGGTTTATTGAAGCCATTAAACAAAGGCAACAAACCTTATTTGTTACCATGAGTGCAATTATGCACTACCAAAAAGAATACTTTTTAACAGGAGACGAGCGCAAGTTAAAACCAATGATTTTAAAAGATATTGCAGACGAGATTGAAATGGATGTTTCTACAGTATCTCGTGTTGCAAATAGCAAATATGTAGACACGCCTTACGGAACAAAACTGATAAAAGAATTTTTCTCAGAATCCATGACCAATGATCAAGGAGAAGAAGTTTCTACTCGAGAAATTAAAAAAATTCTAGAAACTGTAATAGACGAAGAGAATAAGAAAAAACCTTTAACAGACGAAGCATTAGCCAAAATACTAAAAGAAAAAGGATACCCTATTGCTAGACGTACAGTTGCAAAATATAGAGAGCAACTAGATATTTCTGTAGCGCGATTACGAAAGAAAATTTAAAAAAATAAAAGAAATTAAATAAAAGGTGCTTCCATAGGCAGCACGCTTACACTTCTCTTTTTAATATTGTACTTATCGCCATTCGATAATACATGAACAGTAAGGTTTGCCATAGTCATTGGAGTACCTTCGGCAAGTATTTTTTCGTTGTTATGCGTAAGCTTGTTTCCATCAAAAACAATTACCATTCCAGAGCCAATTACAGTGCAATCGTTGCCATTTTTTATTACCATTCCAGTATCTTCTGCAAGACCAAATCCTACAAGATTAGGAAACTTAGCAACTGCTTCACTTTGCCTACCAAAACGACCACGTTTAATAAAATGCGTATCAATAATTAATTCTGGAATTAAAGCCAAGCCTTTGTACATAGTAACCGCTCCTTTAATAAAAGATTCTGTAGCGCTTCCGCCAGCAATCATTTCATTAGACATCATCATGGCGCCAGCACTAGTACCAGCAATTACAAAACCTTCTTCATTTTTATAGCGATTAGCCATAATAGTATGAATAGTAGTGCCACCAATTTTATCGGTAATTTTAGATTGGTCACCACCAGAAAACATAATACAATTTGCAGTATTTACAAGATCTATAGATTCTTGTTTCTCCGAATCTTCTTTTTTTCTAATATCTAAAACATGCACATTTGTACAACCTAAGGTAGTAAAAGCATCTTTGTAATTTTCGGCAACTTCATCTGGAATACTAGAAGCAGTAGGTACTACAACAATTTTAGAATCAATACCACCAGCCTCTTTAACAACATGATATAAAATACCTTCATCGATAAATTCTAAGGTGTACATTTCGTTGACTTCTAGTCCTTTGTCTTCATTTCCACCTATAGGAATAAGTGTTCCTTTAATTTGTTGCATAAAATTTGGGATTGCTTTTTTTTTTTATGGAAGCAAAAATAAACTAATTTTTTAATAGAAAAATGTATATATTTATAATCTTTCACAAATATAAACATACCAACATGAAAATACGCGATATTAATGCTATGAGAGGACCAAACTACTGGTCTGTAAGACGTCACAAACTAATAGTAATGGTTTTAGATTTAGAAGAAATGGAAGCATTTCCTTCTAATAAAATTGAAGGTTTTTCCGAAAGATTAAAAACCATGTTTCCTAGTATGTATTCCCATCGTTGTTCCGAGGGCTGCGAAGGAGGCTTTTTTATGCGTGTTGACGAAGGTACTTGGATGGGCCATATAATAGAGCATATTGCTTTAGAAATACAAACATTAGCTGGTATGGATACTGGTTTTGGCAGAACTAGAGGCTATGGAGAAGAAGGTGTTTATAATGTGGTTTTTTCGTATATGGAAGAATCGGTAGGCCGTTATGCAGCAAAATCGGCAGTGCGTATTTGCGAAGCTTTAATTGCTGGTGAAGATTACGATTTAACCGAAGACATACAGGAAATGCGAGAACTTCGTGAAGCAGATAGATTAGGGCCTAGTACAGGATCTATAGTTGAAGAAGCAGAAGCAAGAGGAATTCCATGGATTCGTTTAAACAAATACTCTTTATGCCAGTTGGGTTATGGTGCAAATCAAAAAAGAATTCAGGCTACCGTAACTAGTGAAACCAGTAGTATTGGTGTAGAGCTTGCTTGCGATAAAGAAGATACCAAATACTTACTAGAACAAGCAGAAGTTGAGGTGCCAAAAGGAGATATTATTCGTCGCGAACGAAGCCTAGCTGAAGCATGTAGATATGTTGGCTATCCGCTAGTAATTAAGCCAATAGATGGAAATCATGGTCGTGGTATCACCGTAGATATTCAAAATTACGAAGATGCTTTAGTAGCATTTCATCATGCAAAAGACAGCTCACGAAGCGGCGCTATTATAGTCGAAAAATTTATAACTGGAGAAGACTATAGATTGTTAGTTATTAATAACAGATTAGTAGCTGGGGCAATTAGAACTCCAGCACATGTGATTGGCGATGGTAAATCTACTATTCAAGAATTAATAGATATTGTAAATAGCGATTCTCGTCGTGGTTATGGACACGAAAACGTTTTAACAAAAATTACTACCAACGAGCTTACACAAACCATAATTAAAGATGCTGGTTACACCTTAGAATCGGTGCTTTCTAAAGACGAAAAATTAATATTAAAAGATACGGCAAATTTAAGTACTGGTGGAACAGCAGAAGATATTACAGATATTATTCATCCAGCTAACATAGCAATGGCCGAAAGAATATCTAAAATAATAGATTTAGATATTTGTGGAATTGATATCATGACCACAGATATTACCAAGCCATTGTCTGAAACAGGTGGTGCAGTTTTAGAAGTAAATGCAGGACCAGGATTTAGAATGCATTTAGCACCAACAACAGGATTACCAAGAAATGTTGCGGCTCCAGTAATCGATAAATTATTTCCTATTAAAGGCGATACAGGACGTATTCCAATTATTGCAACCTCGGGAACAAATGGAAAAACAACCACAACAAGACTTATTGCACATATAGCTAAAATGAAAGGACATCGTGTTGGTTATACTACTAGCGATGGTGTTTATATACAAAATAGATTATTAATGACAGGGGATTGTACAGGTCCTGCGAGTGCAGAATTTGTTTTAAAAGATCCTACCGTAAACTTTGCAGTTTTAGAATGTGCTCGTGGTGGATTGCTACGTGCTGGTTTAGGATTTAAAAAATGTGATGTTGCTGTTGTTACCAATGTAGCTGCAGATCATTTAGGTTTAAAAGGAATACATACTATCGAGCAATTGGCAAAAGTAAAAGCTGTAGTTCCAGAAACCGTTTTACCAGATGGCTATGCAATATTAAATGCAGATGACGATTTAGTGTACGATATGCGTCGTAATGTAAATTGTAATGTGGCATTATTTTCTATGGACGAAAACAACCCAAGAATAAAAGCATTACAACGCTTAAACGGTATTACTGCAGTATACGAAAACGGTTGGGTAACCATTTGTAGAGGCGCATGGAAAATGCGAATTATGGAAGCTGTAAACATACCATTAACCTATGGCGGAAAAGCAAAATTTATGATTCAAAATGTACTAGGAGCAGTATTAGCAGCTCATGTACAAGGCATAAGTATAGAAGACATGAAAATGGCTTTACAAACCTTTATTCCTTCGGCTTCACAAACTCCAGGAAGATTAAATTTATTCGAATTTAACGACTTCTCCATACTTCTAGATTATGCACATAACCCAGCAGGAATGCGTGCTTTACAAAAATTTGTAGATGAATTAGATGCAACCGTAAAAGTTGGAATTATTGCTGGAATTGGCGACAGAAGAGTAGAAGATAATAACGAAATGGGTAGTATTGCTGCCGAAATGTTCGACGAAATTATAATTAGACAAGATAAACGCTTACGTGGTAAAACCGAAGAAGAGCTAATAAAAATGCTTAACGATGGTATTAAAATGAAAGACCCAAATAAGAAAACAACAATTATACCTTCGGAAAAAGAAGCAATAAAACATGCTGTTAAAAACGCTGTTAAAGGGGCTTTAATAATATTATGTAGCGATGTAATTCCAGATGCTTTAGAACTTGTTAAAAAGTTTAAAGAACAAGAAGCAAGAGGCGAATTAAACTTTGCAGATTAATAAAACTTATTTTTTTGAAAAATGGCATTCAGAACGAAGTAAAGAATCTCTATTAATTAAAAGAATCTTTAGTCGTTACATTCCTTCTAGATGCCATCAAAATGTATTTGCCTTTCAGAGCGAAACACAGTGTAGCGAAGAATCTGAATTCCAAAAAAATAAATTAAGATAACTTTATTCTAAAATTTGAATAAATTAATGAATTATTCCAATAATACATTTTCAGACTTATTTAATAAACAAAAAGCAAATCAGTTTGCAATAGGAAACACAACCTATAAGCAACGTATTGCAAAGCTAAACGCTTTAAAAAAAGCTGTAGAAGTAACTTATAAAAATAAAATAAGGGAAGCGCTATATGCCGATTTTAAAAAGCCGCATACCGAAACCGATTTAACCGAGATTTATCCCGTAATAAGCGAAATTAAATTTGCTAAAAAGCATTTAAAATCCTGGATGAAGCGACAAAAAGTAGAAACGCCTATAGCTTTATTGGGTTCTTCTTCTTGGTATGTATACGAACCCAAAGGCGTGTGTTTAATAATATCGCCTTGGAATTTTCCGTTAAACTTAACTTTTAGCCCTTTAGTATCTGCAATAGCAGCAGGAAATACCGTTATTATAAAACCGTCGGAAATGACTCCAAATATTTCTAGAGTTATGGGCGAAATAATTTTAGATTTATTCCCTGAAAATGAAATTGCTCTGGTAGAAGGCGAAGTAAAAGTATCTCAAGAGTTACTAAAATTGCCGTTTAATCATATCTTTTTTACAGGCTCTCCAGCTGTTGGTAAAATTGTAATGCTAGCGGCTGCTAAACATTTAACTTCGGTTACCTTAGAGCTTGGCGGAAAATCGCCTACCATAATAGACCAAACTGCCAATTTAAAAAGTGCAGCTAAACGTATAGCATGGGGAAAATTTGTTAATAACGGTCAAACTTGTATTGCTCCAGATTATCTTTTGGTGCAAGAAGCAGTAAAAGATGCATTTGTTATAGAATTAAGAAAGCAATTACAAGCTTTTTTTACCGAAGATGTTTCTGCTTCCAACTCGATTTCTCGAATAGTAAATGCAAAGCATTTTAAACGTTTAGAAAGCCATTTAGAAGATGCCAAGCAAAACCAAGCAACAATAGAAATTGGTGGTAAAACGGATGCTTCAGATAATTTTATAGCGCCTACAGTTATTTCTAATTTACCAGAAGAAGCAACGCTTATGCAAGAGGAAATATTTGGTCCTATTCTTCCTATAAAAACGTATAAAGAAATAGATGAAGTTATAGCATATATTAATGCAAATGAAAAACCATTGGCGCTTTATGTGTATAGTAAAAGCAAGAAAAATATTAATAAAATAATTAAAAACACGAGAGCAGGAAGTACTGCAATAAACAATAATGTGTTGCAATACTCTAACCATAATTTACCTTTTGGAGGCAGTAACAATAGCGGAATTGGAAAAGCACATGGTGTTTTTGGGTTTCAAGAGTTTTCAAATTTACGTTCGGTAATGAAACAGCACACCAAAGGCTCTATAGAATTTCTATTTCCTCCTTACACCAATTTAAAACAAAAACTGGTAGACCTAACCATTAAATGGTTTTAAAAACTATTTATTTTTTAAGAAGTAATCCGACTGAATCTGTTCGTTTACACCATCTTGAAACTTGGTCATACTAAACCATTGATGAATGGAGTACGATCCAGTAACCCCTTGTTTATTTACAGCAATATAGCCAACCTGAAAGTTTTTAAAGTCACTATTTGGTTTGTTCACAATTCTGCTAATTGCTTCTTCGCATGCTTCTTGTGGCGTTTTACCTTGTCGCATTAATTCTACAACTAAAAAACTACCAACTGTTTTTACAACCTCTTCACCAAGACCAGTTGCCACTGCTGCACCAATCTCGTTATCTACAAATAGTCCAGAGCCAATTATTGGAGAATCGCCTACACGACCTCCCATTTTATAAGCCAAACCACTAGTTGTACAAGCACCAGAAATATCGCCATTTTTATCTATAGCCAACATACCAATAGTATCGTGATTTTCAATATTTATAATAGGCTTGTATTTGGCTTCAACTTTCCATTTTTCCCATGCTTTTTTAGAAGCTTCGGTAAGTAAATTTTCAGATTGAAATCCTTTTGCAATAGCAAATTGTTTTGCGCCTTCTCCAGCAAGCATAACGTGTGGTGTTTCTTCCATTACTTTTCTTGCAACAGAAATGGCATGTGTAATGTTTTGTAAATATACTACAGAGCCACAATTACCATGTTTGTCCATAATGCAAGCGTCTAAGGTTACGTTTCCATCACGATCTGGTAAACCTCCTTTACCAACAGACTGTCCTTTTTCGTTAGCTTCTTCAATTTTGCAGCCTTGTTCTACGGCATCCAATGCATTTCCGCCCGCTTGTAAAACTTCCATTGCTTTTGCCGTTGCATCTATTACATGCCAGGTAGCAATTACTAAAGGAATGGATCCTTTTTTAGTAGTTGTTAAATTGTTTTGCTTTTCAGATTTGTTTTCGGTACAACTTATTATTGTACTTCCTACGGCAAGACCTACTCCTGTTAGTGAAGCGTTTTTAATGAAGTTTCTACGTTTCATAAATATTCGTTTTTGTGAAAATATTAAAAAGAACTTATATAAAAGCAAAAGTGGCTACCTAAATTTAAATTAGATAGCCACTTTTTAAGCGTATAATTATTTTATTGAATAATTATTTTTTTTATGATTTCTTGTTTTTCAGCTTGTAGTTTTATAAAATAAACTCCTGTACTTAAGTTAGATACATCTAGAGATTGCGCATTAGAAAACTGTTTTACTAATTTACCTAGTACATTATATAATTGTACGGTTTGTATAGTACTGTTTTTATATTTAAAGTATAAAATGTCTTCTACAGGATTTGGGTAAATACTAAAAGCAATTTCGTTTTCTAGGTTATTTGTGCTAAGTGTGGTGTCTTGTACTTGCCCGGTTAATGTAGCATTGCTCATTGTTAAATCGCCACCACAATTACCACCAGTAATTGGGTTGTTTTCTGCCCAAGTTCCTAGTGCTAGACTAGGAGGGTTTGGCGTTGCGTTTGCTGCATTTGAATAAATTAAAAAAGGATTTGAAAAATCGCCTGTACCATCGTCTGCTAGAAATTCCCAATTACCAGAAGTATCGTTCCAAGAAATTCTAAACTCGCAAATCCCTATTCCACTACAAGGTTGATTCCCATCTATTGGAGAGGTTTCAAAAATTGCTCTGCCAGTTCCATCGGTTCCTACTTGGGTAAAACTAAAGTCTTGATTATCGAATAAAGGGTGGCACCCATTAAACGTTATTTGCGAATACATGCTGCTATAAAGGCTAACGGCAAATAGTAATAATATAATTTTTTTCATATTAATTATTTTTTACTAGGTGATGGGTAGACTCCATATAAAGCGATAATAAAATTTACAGTATTGTAAGGTTGCATATTGTTTACAGGGGTACTTCCTCCACTAGAACCTATCATATTAGAATTCATGTTTATTATGGTACCAGATGTTGCATATTCTTTATCTAAAAATTTGGTTCCTGCTGGGTAACTACCATTAGGGCTAGCGGTAGAGCCGTCTTCTGATACTGCATTAACAGGGTGGTTATGTGCTGGCATATGGGCTATAGTTAAAGTAGTGGTAGCTAAGCCCCCCCTCTGACCTAAAAAATACGTTGGTAATCCAGGGCCATTACCATTATGTATTGGTACTCTACCTCTAAAATCTGGTAAGCCAAATGTAGTTTCACCATCGCCACCATAATAAGTCCCTAATAAAGAAAATAAAGCAGAATGTTGAGATATTGCTAATAATTGACCATCGCATTTCGCCCAACCTTGTGGAGCAAAATTACCAGCAAACATTGTTATTTGACCAATAAATGGTTCGGTTTGTGCTTTTGTAGTATTAGAATAACTAAAACATATAAGCAAAGACAGTAGGGTAATTGTTTTTTTCATAATAAGTAAATAAATTAATAGTATTTAAAGATACAAATTATATTATAAAAAAAAACCGAGCAAACTTAGAATTAAGTTTGCTCGGTTATTATTTAAAATTTGAAATTACTTATTTTAATTTCTTTTTTACTTCTACTTCTTGGAAAGCTTCAATTACATCGCCTTCTTTAATATCGTTGTAGTTTTTAATTTGCATACCACAATCGTATCCTTTGGATACTTCTTTAGCATCGTCTTTAAAACGTTTTAAAGAAGCTAATTCGCCAGTGTAAATAACGACACCATCACGTATTAAACGAATTCCAGAGTTTCTAAATATTTTTCCGTTGGTTACCATACAACCAGCAATACTTCCAATTTTTGAAACTTTAAAGATCTCACGAATTTCCGCAGTACCGGTAATTTCTTCTTTAAGTTCTGGAGAAAGCATTCCTTCCATGGCATCTTTAAGATCGTTAATAGCATCGTAAATAATAGAATACATTCTAATATCGATTTCTTCTTTGTCTGCTATTTGACGAGCATTACCCATTGGGCGAACATTAAATCCTATAATAATTGCATCGGAAGCCGAAGCTAATAATACATCACTTTCGGTTATTGGTCCTACTCCTTTATGTATAATATTTACTTGAATTTCTTCAGTAGATAATTTTTGGAAAGAATCTGTTAATGCTTCTACAGAACCATCTACATCTCCTTTTAATATAATATTTAATTCTTGGAAATCTCCTAAAGCAATACGTCTTCCAATTTCGTCTAGTGTAATATGACGTTGTGTACGTACCGATTGTTCGCGTTGTAATTGTGTACGTTTTGTAGCAATTTGTTTTGCTTCTCTTTCGTCTTCAAATACATTAAACTTGTCACCTGCTTGTGGTGCACCATCTAAACCTAGTATAGAAACAGGGGTAGAAGGTCCTGCTGCTTTTATAGCGTTTCCACGCTCGTCATGCATTGCTTTTACTTTACCACTATTTTTACCAGCTAATACATAATCACCAATTTTAAGCGTTCCTGCTTGTACTAATATGGTAGACACATAACCACGTCCTTTATCTAAAAAGGCTTCTACTACGGTTCCTTGTGCTGCTTTATCTGGGTTTGCTTTTAATTCTAAAAGTTCTGCTTCCAGTAATACTTTTTCTAGTAATTCTTTTACACCAGTTCCCATTTTAGCAGAAATATCATGCGATTGTATTTTACCACCCCAATCTTCTACTAATAGGTTCATTTGTGCTAGCCCTTCTTTAATTTTTTCTGGGTTTGCGTCTGGTTTATCTATTTTATTAATAGCAAATACAATTGGTACGCCTGCTGCTTGTGCATGCGAAATTGCTTCTTTTGTTTGCGGCATTATATCGTCATCGGCTGCTGCTACAATAATTGCGATATCGGTTACTTGTGCACCACGAGCACGCATTGCTGTAAAGGCTTCGTGACCTGGAGTATCTAGAAATGCCATTTTTTGACCATTATCTAGAGTTACACCGTATGCACCTATATGTTGTGTTATTCCACCAGATTCTCCTGCGATTACATTTTCTTTACGTATGTAATCTAGAAGCGAGGTTTTACCGTGATCTACGTGACCCATAACTGTTACAATTGGTGCACGAGGTTTTAAATCTTCTGGTTTGTCTTCTACTTCTTCTATAGATTCTTCGATATCTGCTGTTACAAATTCTACTTTATAACCAAATTCTTCTGCAACGATAGATAGTGTTTCTGCGTCTAAACGTTGGTTCATGGTAACCATCATTCCTAATGACATACAAGCAGAAATAATTTGTGTTACTTGTACTTCCATCATGGTAGCAACTTCGTTTGCAGTAACAAATTCGGTTACTTTAAGTATTTTGTTTTCTGCTGCTTCTATTTGTTGATCTAACTCTGTTTGTTCTCTGTGCTGATCTCTTTTATCTCTACGATATTTAGCACCTTTACCTTTGTTAGATTTACCTTGAAGTTTTTCAAGAGTTTCGCGTACTTGTTTTTTTACATCTTCTTCGCTAGGCTCTTCTTTAACTATGTTTCTTCTTCCTTGACCTTGTTTGTTGCCTTTGTACCTGTTGTTTCCTCCAGAGTTATTTCCTGGTTTATTGTCGCCAGGTTTAGAGATACGACGTCGTTTTCTTTTTTTATCTCCGGCTTTATTATCTTTTTTAGGGTCTTCTTTTTTCTTTTTTGGTTTGTTAAATTGACTTAAATCAATTTTATCTCCAGAAATTTTAGGACCTGTAAGTTTTTGGTATTGTGTTTTTACCTTTTCTTCAACAATAGGTTGCTCGGTAGGTGGGTTTTCTTTTTTTGCTTTAGATGCTTCTACTTTTTCTTTAGCAACAACCGGTTTTTGTTCGGTTTTTTTAGGGCTTTCTTCTTTTGGTTTGGCAACCGTTTTTTTGGCAACCGTTTTTTCTTGCTTAACTTTTTCGGTTACTGGTTTTGTTGCTTCAGGTTTTGTTACTTCTGGTTTAGCAGCTTCTTTTGCTTCTTTTGCTTTTTTAGGTTTAGAATCTAGATCGATTTTACCTACTTGTTTAGGGCCAGAAAGCTTTTTCTCTGCTTTTACAATTTCTTCTTGTTTTTTTGCAGCTTCTTTAAGCTCTTCAGCTTTTTGCTTTTCTTCAATCTCGCGTTCGCGTTGCACCCTTAAGGCTTCCTTTTCTTTTAATTTTGCTTCACTAACTTCTTGTGATGCCATTCTTTTCGATGCATCTGTTTGAAATTCGTCGGAAAGGACCTGGTAAACTTCTTCTGAAATTTTTGTAGTAGGACGCTTCTCTATTTCTATGCCTTTTGATTCTAAAAAATCAACCGCACGGTCTATAGAGATGTTAAGCTCGCGTAATACTTTATTTAATCTTACTGTTCCAGCCATAAATTACTTGTAATATAACCTAAAAAATTGTTAATCTTCAAATTCTGATTTCAGAATTCGTATAACTTCGTTTATTGTTTCTTCTTCTAAATCGGTTCTTTTTACAAGATCGTTAATATCTTGTTCTAGAACACTTTTTGCTGTATCTAATCCAGCTTTACTAAATTCGGTAATAATCCATGCGTCTATTTCATCGGAGAATTCACTTAATTCTACATCTTCTTCGGCTCCTTCTCTAAACACATCAATTTCGTAACCGGTTAATTGGCCAGCCAAACGTATGATATGACCACCACGACCAATTGCTTTACTTA
>JBMZDY010000028.1:0-12844 GCA_049614585.1 Oceanihabitans sp. | reverse complement strand
ACTTACTCGTGATTCTACAAGATCGATTTCTACTTTTTCTGGGTCATTTTTAGCATCAAACTTTTCGTTAAAAGCAGATATACTTCCAAAAAATAAGGGTCCCCAAATTTCATATACTTTAGTTCCATCTTCTTTAATACGCTTTCGAGCACGAATGCGTTTTGCATTTTCCCAAGAAAAAACTAATGCACTAACTATTACACCAGCTATAACCGCAATTGCAAGGTCGAAAAGAACAGTAAGCCCAGATACTAATATTAGTACAAACAAATCGGTTTTTGGTATTTTATTAATTATTCTAAAACTAGACCAAGCAAAGGTCCCAATAACCACCATAAACATAACACCTACTAAAGCAGCAATTGGCACTTGCTCTATTAAACCAGATGCAAAAAGAATAAATGCTAATAATGCTAATGCTGCTACAATACCAGACAATCTACCTCTTCCGCCTCCTTTAATATTAATTATAGATTGGCCAATCATGGCGCAACCTCCCATTCCTCCAAAGAGTCCTGTTACAATATTCGCTCCACCTTGTGCCAAACATTCTTTGTTTGTATTTCCTCTGGTTTCGGTTAATTCGTCTATTAAATTTAATGTCATTAACGACTCTATTAACCCAATTGCTGCAAGTATTAAAGCGTAAGGGCCAATAAACTTTAAGGTTTCTAAATTAAATGGCACTTTACTAAAAATATCCCATTGAAAATTAGGCAATCCTCCTTTTAAACCTTCTCCGCCTCCATCGCGAATAAAACTACCAACAGTTGCTACATCTAGGTTTCCAAAAATAACAATTGCAGAAACTACTAATATTGCTAATAATGCTTCGGGAACTTTTTTAGTAATTTTTGGCAAACCATACATTATTCCCATAGTTAAAGCAACAAGCCCAACCATAATCCATAATTGCGAGCCTGTAAACCAATCTCCATTAGCATCGCGAAACATGCCTAATTGCGACAAGAAAATTACTATTGCTAAACCGTTTACAAATCCCATCATTACAGGATGCGGAATTAAACGTACAAACTTACCAAGTTTAAAAACACCGGCAAGCATTTGTATAATCCCCATTAAAATTACTGTTGCAAATAAATAATATAAACCCAATTGCTCTCCAGGTGCTCCCATTGCATTTCCTTTTGCAACCAATGCAACCATAACAACAGCTAATGCACCTGTAGCGCCAGAAATCATTCCTGGTCTACCACCAAAAACAGAAGTAATTAAACCAATCATAAAAGCAGCATACAAACCAACTAATGGGTCTACTCCTGCCACAAATGCAAAAGCTACAGCTTCTGGAACCAAAGCCAAAGCAACGGTTAAACCAGATAAAATATCGTTTTTTGCGTTTTTTGTACGCTGTCTAATAAACTCGGTCATCTCATTATTTTTAAGGCTGCAAAAGTACGGTTAATTAACAGAAACGCAAGCGCATATTGTTATATTTGTAAAACAACAAAACACTAAAACATTTGAAAATGAAGAAAATCCTTTTGTTATTTATCGTATTTACCGCTTGTACTACAGAGAAAAACACTGCAAATCTTGATTTTAATACCAAATTTGAAAAAAGTGAAGGAACCCAAACTGCTACGTATGTCGAAACCATAAAATACTTTACTAACCTAGCCAATACGTATCCTGAAATAGCAATGCAATCTATTGGAGAAACAGACTCTGGAGAGCCTTTACATATAGTTACTTATAATTTAGATAAGAATTTTAATTTTAATGCAATTCAAAAAAACAAATGTATCTTGCTTATTAACAACGGGATTCACCCTGGAGAAAGCGATGGTATTGATGCTACTATGATGTTGTTTCGCGATCTTGCCCAAGGAAAAATTACTCCTCCAAAAAACACGGTTTTAGTAAGCATTCCTATTTATAATATTGGTGGTAGTTTAAACCGAAACTCTACTTCTAGAACAAATCAAAATGGCCCAAAAGAATATGGCTTTAGAGGGAATGCTCGCAATTACGATTTAAACCGTGATTTTATAAAGAGTGATACCAAAAATGCAAAAACATTTGCTGAAATATTCCATTTAGTACAACCAGATATTTTTATAGATAACCATGTAAGTAATGGAGCAGATTACCAATACACATTAACACATTTATTTACACAGCACAATAAATTAGGCGGCGAACTCGGCAAGTATTTACACAATAATATAATGCCGAAACTAGAAAAAAGTCTAACCGATAAAAATTGGGATATTACACCTTATGTTAATGTATTTAACCAAAAACCCGAAAAAGGATTTAGTCAATTTATGGATTCGCCAAGATACTCTACAGGTTACACTACATTATTTAACACCTTTGGCATGATGGTAGAAACACACATGCTAAAACCATATAAACAACGTGTAGAAGGCACATACCAACTAATGAAAAGCATGCTGGAAATAGCAGAATTAGATGGAAGTAAAATAAAAGAATTAAGAAAAAATGTAGCTGCCAAAATTATAGCAAACAAGAAATACCCATTAAACTGGGAAATTGATACAACAAAATTTTCGACAATAGCTTTTAAAGGATTTGAAGGAAACTATATACCAAGTGAAATAACTGGAAAAGAACGTTTAAAATTTAATAAATCAAAACCATTTACTAAAGATGTAAAATACCAGAACTATTTTAAGCCAACAGATGCTGTTACTATTCCAAAAGCCTATATAATTCCTCAAGGATGGTGGCGAGTAATAAATTTATTAAAATTAAATAAAGTAGAAATTACACAATTAAAAAACGATACTATTATAGAAGTAGAAAGCTATAAAATTGAGAATTATAAAACTAGAAAAAGTGCTTACGAAGGGCATTACCAACATTTTAATACTACAGTAAAGTCTAAAACAAAAAAATTAACTTTTTTAAAGGGAGATTATTTTATACCAACCAACCAAAAAGCGATTCGCTATTTACTAGAAACCTTAGAACCACATGCGCCAGACTCCTTTTTTAATTGGAATTTTTTCGATACTATTTTACAACAAAAAGAAGGCTTTTCTCCTTATGTTTGGGAAGATAAAGCTTTAGAAATTTTAAATACAAACGAAATTCTAAAACAGGAATTTGAAACTAAAAAACAAGAAGATACAAATTTTGCAAGTAATTGGTATGCGCAACTCGATTGGTTACACAAACAAAGTGAAAACTACGAAAAAGCACATTTACAATATCCTGTGTATAGACTACAGTAAAACAATTTATAATTACGGTGTAGAATTGGAAACCTGTAACATTTTACCATTATAATATTGGTTTCCGTTTAAGGAAAAATCAAAAATATACTTTGCCATTTCTAAGGCTGTTGTTGGTGCTTGGTAATCTGGAAACGCTTCTTTTAGCATTTCGGTTTGTACTGCTCCAAGTGCCAATACATTAAATTGCGGACCAGTTTCTTTATATTCTTCTGCTAACAATTCGGTTAAAGTTATAACCGCGCCTTTACTAGAACTATATGCTGCTAATCCTGGAAATTTTACACTACCTTGAACGCCTCCCATAGAACTAATAGTAAGCACATGGCTGTTTTTTTTCATAAAAGGTATCACCCTTCTGCTCATTTCTGCAACACCAAAAACATTGGTTTTATAAACCGATTCAAAATCTTGAAAACTGGTATCGGAAAATGGCTTATTTAATAAAGTGCCAGCATTATTAATTAATATGTCTACCTGCTTCCACTCGGTTTCCAAGAAACGCTCTACTTTTTTGTAATCTTCTATATTTCCTAAATCGAAAGCCATAGAAGTTATGTTTTCGAAATGCAAATTATTTATAGGTTGTGCATTTCTAGACAATGCCAATACATTATGCCCTTGATTTGCAAAAAGATGTACCAACTCGAAACCAATACCACGACTTGTTCCTGTAATAATAATATTTTTAGTCATACATTTTTATTTCTTTGGTTGGCGTATTACACATTTCTTCTAAAGCTGGAATTATTGTTTTTATTAAACTAGCCATGTGCTTATAATCTAATTTATCTATTTCGTCGTCTACATGATGGTAATAATCGTAATTCGATAAATCGCAAGATGAAATGGTATGACTTGGCAAACCAAATTCTTTATAAAACGCGTAATTGTCTGATTGCCTAAACAAGTTATATTTTTTAGCAACATCTGAAGCGCCAATAAAATTACTACCAATGTATTCGTTTATTTTTGGTCCAATGTTCGATAATTCGTAGCCAGTTGCAAAAGTTACATAGTCTCTATCTACAAAAGGAACACCAATCATTTCAAAATTAATCATGGTATACAAATTAATATTTTGAGCATTTAATTTTGCAGCTAAATGCTTCGAACCTAATAACCCCATTTCTTCTGCCGAAAAAAGAGTAAAAATAATACTTCGTTTGTTATTTTTTTTGGATGCAAAATGTTTGGCCATTGCTAAAACGGCACTCGTACCAGCAGCATTATCGTTCGCACCATTGGCAATAGAATCGCCAGCTACTATTTTACTTTTCCCAATATGATCGTAATGTGCACCAATAATAATAATTTCTTTTTTTAGTTCGGCATCGTTTCCTTCTAGAAAAGCTACTATATTAAACGCTTGCTTTCCTTTTGCTAGAAAATTATCGCGATAGGTTTCAAAATATGGTTTTATATCTAGTGCTTTAAATTTCTCTTCTATAAATTTTGCCGCTTCGTTAGCTCCAGGAGTTCCTGTATTTCTTCCTTTTAAATCATCGGAAGCTAAAAAAGAAACCATTTCCTTTATTTCGTTTGCACTAGTTGCCGACTCTACTTTAGCACAAGGTTTGCATGCAAAAACAAATAGCAAAAGCATACTTAGAATTATATTTTTCATTGGTGTAGATATTGTATTCCTTAAAAAAAGGAATAATTAAAGTTTAAAGATAAAAAAATCCTACTGTTATAGTAGGATTTTTTTATCTAGGTAATTATTTGTGATATCCAATTATACTAACATAGTAACTGGATTTTCTATATATCCTTTTAAGGTTTGTAAAAATTGAGCTCCTGTTGCACCATCTACAGTTCTGTGGTCGCAAGCTAAACAAAGTTTCATGGTATTTCCAACTACAATTTGGCCATTTTTTACAACTGGTTTTTCTACAATATTACCAACCGATAGTATTGCCGAATTTGGTTGGTTAATAATAGATGTAAAACTATCTATACCAAACATACCAAGGTTAGAAATAGTAAAGGTACTGCCTTCCATTTCTTGTGGTGTAAGCTTTTTATTTCTTGCTCTTTTTGCAAAATCTTTTACTGCTGCACCAATTTGTGGTAAGCTTTGCTCGTTTGCAAATGGTACCACTGGCACTACTAAGCCATCGTCTACAGCTACAGCTACACCAATATGTACATGATTATTAAGTCGCATTTTATCGGCAAACCACTGCGAGTTTACTTGTGGATGCAGCTTTAGTGCTAGCGCACAAGCTTTAACAATAATATCGTTATACGAAATTTTTGTATCTGGAATAGAATTAAACTGTTGACGGAAAGCTATAGCGTTTTCCATATCGAACTCAACGTTTAAATAGTAATGTGGCGCTGTAAATTTAGATTCTGCAAGACGTTTTGCTATAACTTTTCGCATTTGCGAATTCGATTTCTCGTCGAAATCTTCTTGACCAGCAGGAACAAACTTCCCTACAGTAGCAGTAGTTGCTGCAGCTGGTGTAAAGTTTTCTATATCTCGTTTTACAATTCTACCGTTTTCTCCTGTACCGTTTACTTGTGCTAAGTTTACTCCTTTTTCTGCTGCCATTTTTTTAGCTAAAGGAGAAACAAATAGTCTTCCGGAGGAAGTGGAAGTGGAAGTAGCAATTGGAGATTTCTCGACTGTGCTCGCAGTTGCAACTTCTTTCTTAATATCGGCTTCAACAGGTTTTAACTCTTCTTCTTTTTTAGCTGAAGTAGCATCTGCTTTAAAATTTTTAGCAATCGTAGAAACATCGGTTCCTGCTGGGCCAATAATTGCTAGTAGCGCATCTACTTTTGCGGTTTCGCCTTCGTTTAAACCAATATGTAATAAGGTTCCAGACTGAAAGGATTCGAATTCCATCGTGGCTTTATCGGTTTCAATTTCGGCAAGAATATCGCCCTCTTCAACGGTTTCGCCAATTTTTTTCATCCAGGTTGCAACTGTTCCTTCTTCCATGGTATCACTTAATCGTGGCATGGTAACAACGGTTACTCCTTCTGGTATTTCTATAGTACTTTGTGTTTCTACAGATTCTTTTTCTTCTACGGAAGTGTCTTTATATTCGGTTTCAGAATTTTTTTCGCTATTGGAAGACTTTAGTATTTCGGAAATATCTTCATTTGCTTCGCCAATAATTGCTAATAAGGCATCTACTTTTGTAGTTTCTCCTTCTTGAACGCCAATATGTAATAATACGCCTTCGTGAAAAGACTCGAATTCCATTGTGGCTTTATCGGTTTCTATTTCGGCAAGTATATCGCCTTCTTCTACATTATCTCCTACTTTTTTAAGCCAAGTAGCAACGGTACCTTCTTCCATGGTGTCGCTTAATCGAGGCATATTTATTATTTCTGCCATAGCTTATAATTTATGTGGTAAAAATGGATAATCTTCTTGTTCGTAAACTGCATCGTACATTAAACTTTTATCTGGATAAGGAGATTCTTCTGCAAATTTCTCGCATGTACTTACTAAATCTTTTACGCGTTTATCTATAGTTTTTAAATCTGCTTCAGAAGCATATTCTTTTTCTAATATAATATTTTTCACCTGTGCAATAGGATCTATTTTCTTGTACTCTTCTACCTCATCTTTGGTTCTGTAATGTTGTGCATCACTCATAGAATGCCCACGATAACGATAGGTTTTCATTTCTAAAAAAGTTGGTCCTTCGCCACGTCTTGCTCTTTCCATTGCTTCGTGCATTGCTTCGGCAACTTTTACTGGATTCATACCATCTACTGGTCCACAAGGCATTTCGTAGCCTAAACCTAATTTCCAAATATCGGTATGGTTTGCAGTACGTTCTACAGAGGTTCCCATAGCATAACCGTTATTTTCGCAAATAAATACTACTGGTAATTTCCAGTTCATTGCCATATTAAAGGTTTCGTGTAAAGACCCTTGACGTACAGCACCATCGCCCATATAACATAAGGTTACTGCTCCTGTATTGTGGTATTTATCGCCAAATGCCATTCCTGCACCTAGAGGTATTTGACCACCTACAATACCATGACCACCATAAAAACCTTTTTCTTTAGAGAATATATGCATCGAACCACCTAAACCTTGTGAAGTTCCGGTTGCTTTACCATACAATTCTGCCATAACTCGTTTAGGGTCTACCCCCATACCTATAGGTTGTACGTGATTACGGTAAGCGGTTATCATTTTATCTTTCGATAAATCCATTGCATGCAAAGCTCCTGCTAATACTGCTTCTTGCCCATTATAAAGGTGCAAAAACCCACGTACTTTTTGTTGTATATAAACAGCTGCTAGCTTGTCTTCAAATTTCCTCCAAAACAGCATGTCTTCATACCATTTTACATATGTCTCTTTTGTTATTTCTTGCATGGATTAATTCTTTATTTAGTAAAGGGTAAACAAAAGTAATACTTTCATTATTAATGAAAAAACGGAAAGCCTTTTTTTAAAGCGAACTTCTATCGAAAACTAGTGGTAAAATATTTGCTAAAGAATTCGATTTTACAATTTTCCCGGTTTCGCCCATAAAATATATTTGAATAGGATTGTTTTGTTTTACCTCGTATTCTGCTATTGCTTGCCTACATGCTCCACAAGGAGGAATGGGCTCTTTTGTTTTTTGGGTTTGCGATGCTGCAGTAATTGCCATACTTACTATAGTAGCATTTGGGTATTTGGCACCTGCATAATAAATTGCAGTACGCTCTGCACATAAACCAGAAGGATACGATGCATTTTCTTGGTTACTACCTGTTATTATTTCGCCATTATCTAATAAGATTGCAGTACCTACATGAAATTTAGAATATGGAGCATATGCTTTGTTTCTTGCTGAAATCGCTAAATCCATTAAGGTATTAATATTCTCTGGCAACTCTTTTAAAGAGTTGTAAACAAATAAGGTAGTTTCAATTTTTATTTCTTGCATAAGCTTTAGTAAGAATCTAATACTAATTTAGACAAAAAAACTATTGCTAAAAGCAATAGTTTTTAATTTTTATAGTGTTGCTATATTATTAATATTCGGTATAAGAATCTGCCCCAAAATTAAAGGACAGCGAAAAACGCAAGGTATTTTCTAATGGACTTGGTACTTTTGATGCAGAGAATAAGTACGATAAATCTACTTTTACTACATTAAAACTAAATCCTGCACCAATAGCAAAGAATTTTCTTGCTCCTTTATCTTCGCTTTCGTTAAAGTAACCAGCACGGAAACCAAAAGAATCTTGGTATAAATACTCGGCACCTAATGCCCAAGTAAACTCTTTCATCTCTTCGCTAAACCCTCCTGGTGCATCGCCAAAAGATTGAAACATACCAGATAAAAAGCTTACATCTGGATCTTTACCTTCTATAATATAATCAGTTTCAGAGTTAATTACATTATCAATATCTTCATCATACTCTCCGTCACCATCTACATCTTCATATTCTATTTTTGTACCTAATTTTGGTGGCGTAGGTACTAAAAGTTTAGACACTTCGGCCGTAATTGCAATTTTATTAAAATCGTCTAAAATAAAATCGAATCCTGCACCAAGTCTTAAAGTAGTTGGTTGAAAGTTTTCTTCTCCACCTTCATCATATTTAAATTTTGGACCTATATTTTGAATAGCAAAGCCTAAACGATATCTACCATTAAAGCTGCTATACGCTTCTTCTTCACTTTGGTAATATCCAGATAAATCTACACCAAAGGTACTTGCTGCTGTTTTATCTCCAGTATCATCTAATTTTAAATCGGAACGTAAATAACGCATAGCTACCGACATTGCAAATTGATCGCTTAATTTAAGTGCATAAGAAGCATCTACAGTAAACTCATTAGGTTTTCTTACCAGTTCTTCTGAGAACTCATCTTGTACAAATTCAATTTCTCCTAAGGAAAAATATTTTAAACTTGCTGCAAAAGCACTACGCTCGTTTAAACGGTTGTAGTAAGTTAAATTACCTAAAAAGATATCTTTTACTAATTTAGTTAAGTAAGGTGTGTAACTAATAGCAACACCTTGCTTATCGGTTGCAAATGCATATTTAGAAGAATTCCATTGTTGGGAAAAGGCATCTACAGATGTTGCAACTCCCATATCTCCCATCGATGCAGCACGTGCATCTGGAGCGATTAATAAAAATGGGACTCCGGTTGTTATAACGCGAGAATCGTCGTCTGGAATTATTGTGGTTTGGGCATTTACGTTAACTATGCATAATAAACATGCAAGCATTAAAATTGACTTCTTCATATATTCTATTTATTTAACAAATATAAATTATTATTATAGTATTACAAGTTTCTCTATTTTTTCAACTTTTTTATTTAAGGATTTCGATCGAACGGTAAGCTTATATACATATACTCCTTTTCCTATTTTATCGCCAAAATCGTCTCTTCCGTCCCATACTACATCTCTAGATAAAGAGCTAGTAATTTTTGGTCCATTTGTAGTTTGTCCATGAAGCGTACGCACTAATTTTCCGGAAACGGTAAATATTTGCACAGAAATATCTAAAGACTCGGAACTATTGTGATTAAACCAAAACTCGGTATAACTAACAAAAGGGTTTGGGTAATTTAATACGTTTGTCACTACTAGTTTTTCGTCTTCGTCGTATACTACAAATTGAATTTCTTGGGTTACCGAATTATTATATACATCCCAAGCTTTAAGGCTAAGGGTGTGCAAACCAGGTTCTAAATCGCGGAATGGAAAAGTTACAACTCCTTTTTTATAATTATCTACTTCGGTTTGGTAGTAGTCGTTTAGTATGTATGGGTTGGTTTCATCGCCATCTATAATAGCAACAATATCGTGCCCAATTCCGCTGGCTGTATTTATACCATTTTCGTCTTCTAATTTCGCTAACAATGTTGGCGATTCGTTTGTTATACCACCGCTTACAAAGCTTTCATCGTTCATAAACAAATTTACTAATGGCCCTGTATTATCTTCTGGAGCATCGTAGTTTATACCTCCAATTTTTACATTACTAAGATTTGCCCCAGATTGATCTTCTAATGGGGTTTCTTTTTTAGCATAAAAACTAGCTTTTCCTAAACCTACTGGTATACCTATATCTTTAGGTACAACAAAATCTACTTCGAAAAGGCCATTGGTAACCGATGCTTGCCCACGAAAAATTATTTCGCCTAGTGTTTTAAAGTTTAAATATATTAATTGTCCTCCTTCTCTTGTACCATCGTTTGCAAGAGTACTTCTATTAATTTCTTTATCGTAAATTGTGGTAGATAATATACCATTATAATTGGTAAGTACATTTCCTGTTAAATCGGTTACTTCTCCAGAAAGCTTTACATAACTTAATGCTTTTAAAGTATCGGTTTCCTGCTCGATAGGCACATCGTTTATTTTAGTAAGTCTAATATTTGGCTTTGGAAACGCCAGTTTCATTGCTGGATCGCCAATAAAAAATACTAGTCTTCGTTGTGCACTAGAAGCAATTGCCGAATGGTTTTTGGTTAGACGTAAAGCTTCTGCCATAGACGGGTACTCATGATCTTCATAATCGTCGTTTGCATTAAAGGAATAAAGATATTCTTTAAGTATTTCGTTAAACGTAATACCAAGACTTACAAAAATTTGTCTGGTTGTAGTAATTAAACCAACAGCTCCTCCTTTAGCATTCCAAAAAGTAAGTTCGCCAGCAGTTTCGCGTAATGGGTTATCGAATTTAGTAAACTCGCAGGTTACGGTAATAAAGCAAGGTAACTTACATTCGTTTCTTAAATTTTGAGCGTGATTTTTATTATAGATGCGTTCGTGCGCCAATCCATCTTCACCACCATGACCAAAATAATTTACTACCAATGCGCCATTTTCTAATGCATTCAATAATGCTTCGGAAGCTTTTGGGTAACGGTCTCCTCCTGCTGTAGATTCTTGTTCGAATGCATCTGCATGAATTTTTATTGGATTTAAAAATGGTTTTGCTGCTGCTATTCCATTTGCGACCTCGTCTGTAGTTTCTTGTAATTCTCTTTCCCAAGAATCGTCAACATCATCGGAAACTGCAACGAAGTTATTTCGCCAGCTACCATGTGCTTCTTTTGCATAGTACGATTCAATTTTATCTACTATCGCTTTTGTTTTTTGTTGGGTATCGGTAATTATTCTTCCTACTGCAATATCTAATTTATCGGAAATATGCATGGTACCTTCGTTAGCATCCATCATACCGTAAAAATCATCTGAAATAAAAGAGTTGGTTAAGTTAAAACTATCTAGTGCATGCCATGAAGGCACTACATTATTATTATTTGGTAGCCTGTCTTTATAATCTATGGTACTATCGCCAAATAGGCAAAGGTATTTTATTCTGTTTTCTGGAGCCGATGCGTTATCGTATACATACTTTACCAAGTTTCTAATTGCTCCTATATCTTGGTTCCCTGTACTAAACTCGTTATAAATTTCTTTTAATGTAACTACTTTTACATTTAAATTATATTGGTTCCTATTAATTTGTGCTAGTCTTTCGGCTTGCGCTTTTAAATTTGTTGGACTTACAATTATATAATCTACATCTTCAAAATCTCCTTGTTCGTTTAAAAAGATAGTCCCTTTTAAATTTTGGTTGTTAACAGTAGTATTCGATTCTCTTTTTGGTGTGTAATAATCTTGTGGCGTTACAATTGCATAATTTTTAATAGAACCTAAACTAGAAGTAAATTCCATACTAGCATTGGCATCTGTATTTACAACAGTTGTTACATTATATATATCTGTTATATCCCAAATTTCTGCAACCTGTGCAGTATTGGTAACGGTATATCTACCAATACCAGAAGTATTCGCAGTTTCATTATTTTTAAACTGAAATTGGTTACCATTAAAATTTAACGCTCTTGTAGCTTCTATCGAAATATAATCTAAATATGCGATGGTGCTTGGTACACCATTATTATTAAAGTTTAAATTAACAGCAACGGTTGGCGAACCAACGGTAATGTTTCCAGAAAAGAATGCCTCGGAAGCAAGGTTTGGGTCTGCAGCTCCTATAATATTTAAATTTGTAATTAAACTACCATTTACATTTACCTCCATACTACTTGGGTTAGGAGAATCTGTAGCTACAAATACATTTAATTTTGCTGGTTTTGTAGAAATAAGGTCTGGAAATTCGAATTCGAAAGTTTGATTTGCTTCAATATCAAACTTATCGCCATACCATCTTCTACCAACTTGCACCAAACTATGCTCGTCTAACTCATGAAACTGGTATTGTTGAAATTCATTAATTTCTAAATCTACCGCTCCACTAGGTTGTATAAATGGCTGTACTCTTTTACCTTGTCCAGGACTTACATTAATATAATAATAGGTTTTATCGGTATAGCAATTTATATTGGTATTACTCTGTGCGCTAAAACCATTAGGGCCTTCGGCATAAAACAAAATATAATCGTTACTATTAAAATCGCCATCGTTTTCGCCTACAACACGTATTGCATTTTCTTGTATATCGAAAGGGTATGGCTCTGCATTTGCATACGGAATCATTCTACCGCCATTTCCAAAAAGTTTTAAATCTCTTGGATCTATTGTATTGGTATTTACACCAATACTATTTAAAAAATCTTTAGACAATTTATAAACTCCAGATTCTTCAA
>JBMZDY010000027.1:0-13227 GCA_049614585.1 Oceanihabitans sp. | reverse complement strand
ACTAAATTATATTTTTTATTTTAAAACCGTAGTATAGCAATAAATATAATATTATTGTTTTACAATTTCTACTTCTGCATTCGCATTAAATAAATATACTTTTCCTGTTGCTACTTCTATAGCTTCAAAACGCTTAACTCTTTTTTTGCCTATTTTAAATGTGCGTCCATTATACATTTTAAAAATAGTGCCAAAAGGCAGTTCAAAAATAAAGGTTTTATTGTTAGGCTCGTCAAATTGTTTTAATGCTAACGCAAGTTTAACATCTGTATCACTTGATGCTTTTGGGTTTTTAAAATGTGTAGCTAATAATGGTAATAATTGCATAGGAAACACATTTGGGTTTAAAAAAGGAAGCATTAAATGCTGAAACGTATGTTTCCACTCTATTCCATGTGGCTTTATAAATTTACCATATTTTTTAAAGGCCTCAAAATGTGCAATTTCGTGTATTAAAGTAATTAAAAACCGGTAGCTATTTAGATTAGCGTTTATTGTTATTTGGTGTTTGTTATTTGGCAGTTTTCTGTAATCACCATGTTTAGTTTTACGCTCTTTTTTAATTTTTACAACTAAGTTATCCTGTTTTAACAAGTTTAAAACATAAGGTATAGCTTGCTCTGGAATGTAGTTTTGTAGCGTATTTTGCATGCATGCAAAAATAGGAAATGTGTTTAAACTTTAAAGATTATTTTTAATTTACTACAGCTGTAACAATAAATGAATTTCCGCTTTGCACAAATGTTATAGATCCATTTTGAGGAATAGCAATTGGACCTGGACTTAAAATACCTCCGTTATAAAAAGTATGCGTTCCAAATCCAGAATTAATTATAGTAAAAACTTGCCCTTCTTTTCCGTTAATAAAACTAAAATAATTATTAGAACTATCTGTATTGAATATAATAACACTTTTGTCTAAGATATCAATAGCTGTAAAACTAGCTGGTGCAGCTTCAACAGAAATTGTTTTACTTAGTGATCCGGATACTTTTAATGTTTCAGTTACAAGTCCATCCATTTTTACATTACCGTCTACTTCAAAATTAGCAGTTGGCATAATTGCGCCAATAGCAGTATCTCCATTACTTTGAATAGACATACGGTTTAAGTTTTGCGTTTCAAAAATTAAAGCGCCAATCGAGTCTATATTTGTATCTGCCCCAATTGTTGTACTTCCTATATTACTAATTGATGCAGAACCAGCAGGAATATTAGTTAAGTTTGAAGAATCTCCTGTAAATGAAGTTGCAGAAACTACATTTGGTATTTCTAATGCTTCTGTAGGTGTTGCAGTTAAAAAACCAATATTACCATTGGCAAGCATTTTAAACACATTTGTTGGTGAATTTGCCATAATTTTAAAAGTAGAAACTGCATCATTAACATTTTCTAAACTAAAATAATTATCGCCTCCATCTGCTAAATCATTAATTCTTATTCGCCAATCTGCCGATGGAAAGCTAGCAGAACTACTAGTATCTTGAAAAAAGATATTTGGTGTTGCGGAAACTATTGCAAAATTATTATCATTAAAGTTATAGCTTGAATTTATACTAGAACCAATTCCTAAATTACCAAGAATATTTACATCTGTACTAATAAATACTATATCATTATTTCCGTTATAAAGTTTTGGATTACCTAAATTATCTGCGTAGAAAAAATCGTTAACAGTTGGTGCCAAATTAGTATAATCTAATGTACCAATCTCAGCTGTTAAAGAAGGGTTAGCAGGAAAAACAATACCATCTTGAACAATTAAACTTGCTGCACTAGTGTCTAAATCTGTATTTGTTCCTATACCTACAGTTCCGGTTGTAAAAAAAGCGTTATTACCAACTTTAGACCATAAAACCTCGAAAGCAGTACCAGCCGTTGTTCCAAAACCTGGAAAACCAACTTTTAATGTATTTAAATCTACAGCTGTTTTTGTAGAATTTAAATCGATAGCATTTGTAACACTTATAAAATCTATTTCTGCACTTTCGTTTGCTGATATTGTTACCGGTTTATTTGTTAAAGAATTATAGTCTAAAGTAGCTGCTGAAATCGCTTTTGAAGCACTGGAAGCAAATGGAACACTATTTAATTCTGTAGTTTGTTGTAAAGTATAGGTAGTTCCTCCTTGAGGGTCAATCTCTGTGCTTATAAAATATAAACCAGTAGTCCAATCTATTGCACTTATAGTACCAATAACGGCAGTACCTGTTCCAATTTTAACGGTAACTATACCAATATTATTGGTAGTAGTTGTGTGCGTTTCTTCAAAAACTACAGTTCCAGTATCTGTATCTTGCATTATTTTAAACCTTAATCCTATTGGTGAACTTTCTAAAAGTTCTCCTCCAGAATCACGCACTATCATTTGAAAACTTAGCTTATCGCCAATTTGTGCGAATAGTGAACCGCTTATAATAAAAAAGCAACTAAATAGGAATACAATTTTTTTCATAATTCGATTTTTATTAGTTGTTTTTAGAAATACAATACCAATTAACACCATCAAACAAAAATGTAGCACCTTGATTTTGTGCTAATGTAATACCTGTAGCATTTGGAAATAATATTTGTTGCGTACCAGTATTATGATTAATAGTTTTTACACCTGTCCCACTATTAAAAATAGTGATTTGTTGTCCTAATACGCCAGAGTTAAAACCACTTATTACCTGTGCAATAGCATTATTTATATTAATCACAACTTTGTTTGTTGCATTTATTTCTATTGTTGCAGAAACATCATCTACATTTGGAGAAACTGCAAGACTTAAAGTATTAGAACTTAAATTTCCTGTAGCTTCTACACTTTGAAATTTTGCAGAACCTACAACTTCTAGTTTTTCCGAAGGTGCATTTGTACCAATACCAACATCTCCAGCGTTTGTAATAATCATTTTTGTTGTATTCTGAGTTTGAAAAGCTATTTCCCCAGTATTATCTGTATTTGTATCTGCTGCAATAACAGTGTCATCTACGTTAGCTATTCCTCCTGTTCCGCCAACAATTCCTGTTAAACCAGAACCATCACCAATAAAACTTTGTGCCTTAACATTACCTACAACTTCTAGAGCTGCACTAGGTACATTTGTACCAACACCAACATTACCATTACTAGCTATAAAAAAAGCATTGTCTGGTGCACCAGCAGCAATACTAAAAGGACGTGTTGTATTTGTTATATCGTTAATTGAAAAATGAGATTCTCCACCATTAGTATTATCGTTTATTTCAATTTGCCAATCGTTAGCTGGCATTGTTCCTGCAGGATTATCACTATCATCAAATAAAATACGAAGGTTATTTTCTTTTAAAACCAACGAATCAAACCCAAAATCTTGACCATTATTACTATCAACTCCTACACCTAAACTACCATCAATTATAACATCGGTTGTAGTTGTAATGTCTCCACTAACAGAAGACCATTCTCCTCCTCCTAAAACAACAGTGTTTCCTAAGTTGTTTACAAAGCTAAATTTACCATCCCCATGTGTTGCATCGTAAAAAAGCAATCCAGGCTCTGTTAATGTTGCTGGTGTACCAATAAATTTAATACCACTACCAACATGTAATTTTGCTGCACCAAATGTAGTGTTGTCTGGAACACCAATACCTACATTACCTTGGTTATAAAAAGCATTATTATTAGATTTGGTCCAAATAAAATTATCGCCTTCTAATGCTAAACCAGATGTGGTACCAAAACCAGGAAATGATACTTTTACTGTATTTGCATCTACATCTGTAGATAGCTGATCTAAATCTATAGCAGAAGTAACAGTTATTAAACCTAATTTATCTATTTGTTCTTGCGTAATAGTTGTTGGTAAATTAGTTAAAGAATTATAATCTGCTGTTTCGGCAAATCCAGCAACATTACTATATAATGCAAAAGGAGTACTTGTAATTTCTTCTACCGTTTCTAAAGTATAATTAGAACCACCATTTGCATCTGTTTCCGTTTTAATATAATAAACTGTAGAAGTCCAATCTATAGTATTAAAATCTCCAGTCGCTGCAGCACCATCTCCTATTTTTATAGTAGCTAGTCCATTTCCATTTGTTGTAGGATTATGAATTTCGCTATATACTACGGTACCAGAAGCAGATCCCGATAAAATACTTACTTGCATTCCAACATTTGCATTCGCTACAATTACATCTGAAGCATTCCTTATTACAACTTGATATTGTAAATTTTCGGATACTTGTGAAAATGATATACTTGTAAAAAACAATAGTAGGATTAATGTGAAAAGATTTTTCATATTGGTTTTTCTATTTAATTTTTAATAATCTTGAATGTTTTTAAAACTTCACCGTTTTTATTTTGAACTCTTAGAAAATAGGTGCTTACTGGGTAATTCCCCATTTCTACTTTAGTGAGTGGAGCATTAATTTTTGTGCTTATAAGAAGTTTTCCTTGTAGGTCGAATAAACTATAAGTTGCATCTATACTTTCTAATCTAGAAATAGAAAGATTTATAAAACTTACCGTAGGGTTTGGGTAAGCAACCATATCTATGGTAGTATTTGGAAGTTGATCTACACCTAATGGTTGCAGACTAAAAATCTCGAATGGTTGTTGTACCCCTTGGTTTAACAAACCACCAGAACTTTCTACTTTTTGTTGCGATACTTGCCCTATACTATAACTTACCGTATAGTTAGCATTAGCAATGTCTCCTCCAGATACAACAATTGCTTTTTGAGCATGTATAGACATAAAAAACAAGGCTGAAATAAAAGTAATATATATATTTTTCAAGTTGAATAAATTTTAGCGTTTTCTCTACAAACACAAATTACTAAACCCCAATATAATAAATAAAAAATAAATTCTTTTTTTAAAATACCATTATAAAAAAAGGAAAGCTTTTGGCTTTCCTTTATACTATTACTAAATAAATACTTTACATTCTATCTGGGACTTGAATTCCTAACAACCCAAAAGCATTTTTTATTGTATTAGCAACTACTTGTGCTAGTTGTACTCTAAATGCTTTTTCGGTTTCTGTATTAGCTCCTAAAATAGAAACGTTTTGATAAAATGAATTAAACTCTTTAACCAGTTCGTAAGTATAATTTGCAATTAATGCTGGACTATGATTTGCAGCTGCGTTTTGAATAGCTTCTGGAAATAATTGCAATTGCTTTATTAATGCTTTTTCCTTTTCGTGTAAAGATATAGATTTATCGGTTTCACTCGAAATGACAGAATCACTTATATTACCATTATTAAGATTAGCCTTTCTTAAAATAGACTGTATTCTTGCATAGGTATATTGAATAAAAGGGCCTGTGTTTCCTTGAAAATCTATAGAATCTTTAGGGTCGAATAGAATACGTTTTTTAGGATCTACTTTTAATATAAAATATTTTAAGGCTCCTAAACCAATGGTTTTGTAAAGGGTTTCTTTTTCTGGTTGCGAGTAGCCTTCTAACTTACCTAATTCTTGCGAGATCTCGCCAGCTGTACTTGCCATTTCGCTTATTAAATCGTCTGCATCTACAACGGTTCCTTCTCTACTTTTCATTTTTCCTGAAGGCAAATCTACCATGCCATAGCTTAAATGAAATAAATTTTTAGCCCAATCGAACCCTAGTTTTTTAATTATTAAAAACAATACTTGAAAATGGTAATCTTGCTCGTTACCTACGGTATACACCATACCTCCAACATCTGGAAAATCTTTTATACGTTGTATTGCTGTACCTATGTCTTGCGTCATGTATACTGCTGTACCATCGCTACGCAATACAATTTTTTCGTCTAATCCTTCTTCTGTTAAATCGCACCAAACCGAGCCATCTTCTTTTTTATAAAAAACGTTTGTTTTTAATCCTTGATCCACAAACTCTTTTCCTAATAAGTAGGTTTTACTTTCGTAATAAAGTTTATCAAAATCTACACCTAGGTTTTTGTAAGTAATAGCAAAACCTTCATAAACCCAATTGTTCATTTTTTCCCAAAGTGCAACAACAGCTTCGTCTCCAGCTTCCCAATTACGAAGCATATTTTGTGCCTCTAATAAAATAGGTGCATTTTTTTTTGCTTCTTCTTCGGTTTGTCCTTTATTTATTAATGCTGCAATTTCTTTTTTATATTCTTGATCGAACTTTACGTAGTAATTACCAACTAGTTTATCGCCTTTTAGTCCTGTAGACTCTGGTGTTTCGTTATTACCAAATCGCTGCCAAGCCAACATACTTTTACAAATATGAATTCCGCGATCGTTAATAATTTGTGTTTTGTATACTTTTTTTCCTGATGCTTTTATTATTTCGGCTACACTATATCCTAATAAATTATTACGAATGTGCCCTAAGTGCAATGGTTTATTGGTATTTGGCGAAGAATATTCTACCATTACCGCTTTTGTATTTGAATCTGGATTTACAAATCCATAATTTGTATCGTTCTTAATAGAATTAAAAAATTGCACGTAATACAATGGATCGATTTCAATATTTAAAAAGCCTTTTACTACGTTGAAAGCTTCAACCTCTTCTACATTATCTACTAAATAATTACCAATTGCTTCACCAATTTGCATTGGGTTTCCTTTAATAATTCGCAGCATTGGGAATACTACTACGGTAACATCTCCTGCAAATTCTTTTCGTGTTGCTTGAAATTCTACGGTTTGTAACGCTGCTTTATAGATAGCATTTACAGCCTCTTTTACCGCGTTTGTTAATTTATTTTGAAGGTTCATTTGATGCGCTTATTATTAAAATGCAAAGATGGTGTTTTCTAAAAAGATTTACTTTATTTTTTAGGTAAAAAAACTTCTGCCATCATACAACGAGCAGATCCGCCACCACATGCTTCTATGGTATCTAAACTACTACTTAAAATTTCACAATGTTTTTCTATTAGCTTTATTTGTGCTGGACTTAAACTTGTATAAGCTGCTTGGCTCATAATTAAATACCTTTTATCGTTGGTGCCTTTTACCTGCAGCATATTTCCAGCAAAATTATTTACTTGTGCTTCGGTAATTCGAATTACTTCTTTACCACTTGCTTGTAAATGTTTCACTAAGTTTTTGCGTTCCTTTTTATCGTCTAAGCAATCTAAGCACACTACTGCAAAGGTTTCGGCAAGGCACATCATAACATTGGTGTGGTATATTGCTTCGCGTTTTCCGTTTACGGTTTGATTTGCTGTAAATACTACTGGTGTATATTCAAAATCTTCACAAAATTCTATAAATAATTCTTCGTCTGCGCGTGGAGACAATGCACAATAGGCAATGCTATTTTCGCGATCTAACAACAAGCTTCCTGTGCCTTCTAAAAATATTTTTTCTTCTTCTGCACTAGTATAATCTACAATGTTTTCTATAACAAACCCTTGTTGTTCTAGTGTTTCTAAAACATCTTCACGACGTTCATGCCTTCTGTTTTCGGCAAACATTGGATAAATTGCAACGGTTCCGTTTTCGTGAAATGATATCCAATTGTTTGGAAAAATAGAATCTGGCGTATCGAATGCTGTAGTATCGTTAAGCACAACTACATTTACTCCTATTGCTCGAAGTTTATCTACGTATGCATCAAACTCTTGTTGGGCTTTTGTGTTTACACTTTCTGGTAATAAGTTCTCTAGTACTTTTTGGTAATAGTTGTTTATAGCGGTTTGTTCGTTCATCCTAAAATTTATAGGACGAATCATTAATATGGTATTGGTAGTTTGTTGCATATTAGTTTAAGTATAATGAAATTCCTGTTTATGTAGTAACTTAGTCTCTTATTAATGGCATTGTAGAACAACGTAATAATCCCTCTTGCTTAGAAATTTCTGCATATGGTACTTCTTCTACTGTAAATCCATTTTCACGTAACCAAGTATTTAATCTGGTAAAGTTTTTTTCTGAAACTACTACATCTTCAGCTATAGAAAATATATTAGAATTCATATGGTACATTTCTTCTTTGGTGATTTCGAAAACATTTTCTTTTCCGAAGAAATTAAGCAACCATTCATATTCGCTTTCCTCCAGAAATCCGTTTTTATGTAAGATCGCTTTATCTATTCCTACAGGTTGAAAACAACAATCTAAATGCAATGCATTTTCTTTAGGGTTGGTATTGGATTTACGTAATTCGAAAGGTTTTACGGTTTTATGCGGAAACAATTCTTGTATAGCAATTACGGCATCCATATTTGTTCTAGCGATTATAAAATCGGAATAATCTTCACCAGAATAAGTACCTATAAAAATGTAATCGTTATAAAGCATTACATCGCCACCTTCTATATGGCAATATTCGGGAAGTGTAATTATTTGCTCTTTTGGTATTTTATTTAATACGTGATTTATTGCTTCTATTTCTTGTTCTCTATCGGGAAGTATATTTGCTTTCACCAATTTATCGTCGATAACAAATGCGATATCTCTTGCAAATATTTGATTATAATCTGCTATAATTTCTGGCCTAAAAACTTGTATGTCGTATTTTTTAAAAACTGCATCTACTGCTTCCATTTCTTTTACCATATCTGCTTCTACAGGATAGGTTCCTGCCTTAATATGCTCTATAGATTTTGGATCGTAAGCCTCATCAATAGTTGGTGTAGGGCCATTGCTTATTGCGGTTCCTAATACAACAGCTCTTAGCCTTGCTGTTTCGTTTTTTACATTTAATTTTAACATAGTGCAAATATAAAAAAAAAGCTCCTAGAATATCTAGAAGCTTTTTTATGGTAAATCTAATTATTTATCGTTTAGAAATCGCTTTAAAAGCTCTGTGGTTTTCTCCAATATAAACCTGTCTTGGTCTACCTATTGGTTCTTTACGTAAACGCATTTCGCGCCATTGTGCAATCCAACCTGGTAATCTACCTAGTGCAAACATTACGGTAAACATTTCGGTAGGAATACCCATTGCTCTGTAAATAATACCAGAGTAAAAATCTACATTTGGATATAATTTTCTATCTACAAAATAAGCATCTTCTAGTGCTTCTTTTTCTAATCCTTTTGCAACTCCTAAAATAGGATCTTCAACACCTAAATCTCCTAATACTTCGTCTGCTGCTACTTTAATAATTTTTGCTCTTGGGTCGAAGTTTTTATAAACACGATGTCCAAAGCCCATTAAGCGAAATGGGTCTTGCTTATCTTTTGCTTTACCCATGTATTTTTTAGTATCGCCACCGTCTTCTTGTATACCATTTAACATTTCTAAAACTGCTTGGTTTGCACCACCATGTAGTGGTCCCCAAAGTGCAGAAATACCAGAAGATATAGAAGCAAATAAACCAGTATGTGCAGAACCTACTATACGAACTGTAGATGTTGAGCAGTTTTGCTCGTGATCTGCATGTAATATTAATAATTTATCTAGTGCATTTACTAATATTGGGTTTTGTTTATATTCTTCATTAGGCTTAGAGAACATCATATTTAATATATTTTCTACATAACCTAAAGAGTTGTCACCATAATTTAACGGCAATCCTTTCTTTTTACGCATTGTCCATGCTACTAATACAGGGAACTTACCTAGTATTCTTACTATAGCATTATACATTTCTTCTTCCGAATCTACATTTACAGAAGATGGATTAAATGCTGTTAAAGCACTTGTTAAGGAAGATAATACTCCCATTGGATGTGCAGACTTTGGGAATGCGTCTAATATTTTTTTAATATCATCATCTACAACAGATTGCTCTTTTATATCTGCATGAAATTTATCTAGTTGTTCTTGATTTGGTAGCTCTCCAAAAATTAATAAGAATGCTACTTCTAGAAAATCTGCTTTATCTGCTAATTCTTCAATAGAATAGCCTCTATATCTTAAAACACCTTCTTCTCCATTTAAAAAGGTAATGGCACTTTCGCAAGAGCCTGTGTTTTTATAACCTGGATCTATAGTAGTAACACCTCCTGTTGCAGCTCTAAGGGTTTTAATATCTATTGCAACTTCGTTTTCTGTTCCTACTGTTAATGGGAATTCGTACTTATTTCCATCAATTTCTAATGTAGCTGTTTTTGACATATATATTCTTGAATGTTATTTAAATTTGCGGATTGCTAATTTACAAAAAACCACTCAATTTTTAAAGCGAAGTGATAAAGGATTTATTAATAGTTCTATTAATAAAATTTATAAATAAAAAGAGTGCTTCTTTTAGCAAAAAGCACTCTGAGTTATATTTTTATTAAATAATAAATTACTTCACTTTAAAAGCCTTCTCTTGTGGATAATAAGCTACAGCTGCTAACTCTTCTTCTATACGAAGTAGTTGGTTGTATTTTGCCATTCTATCACTTCGAGATGCAGAACCTGTTTTAATTTGCCCACAGTTTAATGCTACTGCTAAATCTGCAATGGTATAATCTTCGGTTTCTCCAGATCGATGTGACATTACTGAAGTATACCCATTATTATGTGCCATATTTACCGCCGCAATAGTTTCGGTTAATGTACCAATTTGGTTTACTTTAATTAGTATAGAATTTGCAGTATTATTTTCAATTCCTCGAGATAAGCGTTCCACATTAGTAACAAATAAATCGTCTCCTACTAATTGTACTTTGTCTCCTATTTTTTCGGTTAGGTATTTCCAGCCTTCCCAATCGTTTTCATCCATGCCATCTTCTATAGATATAATTGGATATTTTGCAGCTAAATCTGCTAAGTAGTCTGCTTGTTCTTTACTGGTTCTTACTTTTCCAGAATCGCCTTCAAATTTTGTATAGTCGTAGTTTCCGTCTATATAAAATTCTGCAGCAGCGCAATCTAAAGCAATCATTACATCATCTCCTAAAGTGTAACCTGCGTTTTTCACTGCTTTTGCAATAGTATCTAATGCATCTTCTGTACCACCTTCTAGGTTTGGTGCAAATCCTCCTTCATCTCCAACAGCAGTACTTAACCCTCTGTCGTGCAGTACTTTTTTTAGGTTATGAAAAATCTCTGTTCCCATTTGCATAGCATGTGTAAAGTTTTTTGCTTTTACTGGCATTACCATGAATTCTTGAAATGCAATTGGAGCATCACTATGCGAGCCACCATTAATAATATTCATCATTGGAACTGGAAGTGTATTTGCACTTACACCACCAACGTATCTATATAAAGGTAAGCTTAATTCGTTTGCTGCAGCTTTTGCTACTGCTAAAGAAACTCCTAAAATTGCGTTAGCACCTAAGTTCGATTTATTTGGAGTTCCATCTAAATCTATCATGATTTGATCGATCTCGTTTTGTTCGAAAACAGAAACACCTAATAATTCTTGGGCAATTGTAGTGTTAACATTTTTTACAGCCTTTGTAACGCCTTTACCCATAAATGCTATGCCTCCATCACGTAGTTCTACAGCTTCGTGTTCTCCTGTAGAAGCGCCAGAAGGTACTGCTGCTCTACCTAAAAAACCATTTTCTGTAATTACATCTACTTCTACGGTTGGGTTACCTCTAGAATCTAGTATCTGTCTTGCGTGAATATTAATTATTATGCTCATTTGTTTCTTTTTATAATTTTTCTCGAGGTCATTCCTTTCGGAAATCACTCCAACTGAAATTGTTATTTTATTTTTTGATATTATTTATAAATTCATCAAATAAATAGATTGAATCGTTTGGTCCTGGACTTGCTTCTGGGTGGTATTGTACCGAAAAACAATTTTTGTTTTTCATTCGCATTCCAGCAACTGTATTATCGTTTAAATGTACGTGTGTTATTTCTAATTCTGGGTTAGCTTCTGTTTCTTCTCTATTTACAGCAAATCCATGGTTTTGTGAAGTAATTTCTCCTTTTCCAGTTAATAAATTTTTAACTGGGTGGTTTATACCTCGATGTCCATTGTGCATTTTATAGGTAGATACACCATTTGCCAATGCAATTACTTGATGCCCTAAACAAATACCAAAAAGTGGTAAGTCTCTTTTTATTATTTCTTTAGCAACTTGTTGTGCCTCTACTAAGGGTTCTGGATCTCCTGGTCCATTAGATAAAAAGTATGCATCAGGATTCCAAGATTCTAATTCTTCGAATTTAGCATTGTATGGAAATACTTTAATATATGCATCTCTATTTGCTAAATGACGTAATATATTTTTTTTAATGCCTATGTCTAATGCTGCTATTTTTATGGAAGCATTTTCGTTACCAAAATAATAAGGCTCTTTTGTAGAAACTTTAGATGCTAATTCTAAACCTTGCATTTTTGGTGTTTCTACTAGTTGCTTTTTTAGAGTTTCCATATTATCAATATCTGTAGATATTACAGCATTCATGGCACCATTATTTCTAATATAGCTTACTAATGCTCTTGTATCTACATCTGAAATAGCAAATAAATTGTTTTCATTTAAAAAGTCTTCTAAAGATGCATTTGCAGCATCACGAGAAAACTCGTAACTAAAATTTCTACATATTAAACCTGCTATTTTAATAGAATTAGATTCTACCTCGTTAGTATTGGTTCCATAGTTTCCAATATGTGTATTGGTTGTAACCATTAACTGGCCAAAATAAGATGGATCTGTAAAAATTTCTTGATAACCAGTCATTCCTGTGTTAAAACAAACTTCTCCAAAGGCTGTACCTTCTTTATCTCCAACTGCTTTACCGTGAAAAATGGAGCCGTCTGCTAGTAGGATTATTGCTTTTCTACGAGATTGGTATTTCATGTTGTTTAATTGTGTTGTTTGTTTTGCAAAATTGCATAAAAAAAAGGATAAACTAAAATAGTTTATCCTTTATGTTATGAATGCTTATTAACATTTATTCTTCTTCGTTTGTAGCTTTAGTTTCTACAGGTGGCGTAACTGCTTTACTTCCTCCTCTTCTACTTCTACGTGTAGTTTTCTTCGCTTTTTTGTCAGCATTATAAATTTCGTTGTAATCTACAAGTTCAATCATTGCCATATCTGCGTTATCTCCTAAACGATTTCCAAGTTTAATAATTCTAGTATAACCACCTGGACGATCTGCAACTTTAGTAGCTACATCTCTAAATAATTCTGTAACTGCATCTTTTTGTCTTAAACGAGACATAACAATACGTCTGTTATGTGTTGTATCTTCCTTCGATTTTGTAATCATTGGTTCTACAAATTTCTTTAAGGCTTTTGCTTTAGCAACAGTTGTGTTAATACGTTTGTGCTCTATTAAAGAACATGCCATATTAGCTAACATTGCTTTTCTGTGTGCTGTTTGTCTTCCTAAATGATTGAATTTTTTTCCGTGTCTCATGACCTT
>JBMZDY010000026.1:0-13338 GCA_049614585.1 Oceanihabitans sp. | reverse complement strand
TCTTCCCCTCCTTTTTGGACTTATCATAAAATGATAGTGTTTTGTATTTGGTTTTGGATTTAGAGTTGTAGTATAATGTGCTACCAAAAAAATTACTTTTTATTAAATCCCTATGTTTTCCTAGCACTTCAAAATAAGAAGCAGGATTATACATCATTTTTAATGTAGCCTGCAAATCTAATCGTCTAATCATTCCATCGAAAATATTTACACCCAAATCCTCTTGTAGTTTTATTAAATATCTTCGTAATTCTTCTCTGCTTATTGTATAAAAATTACTTCCATAAATTTCAATTACTGGATTAAGTGTAAAACGTATATAGTTTTTATAAATCCGTACTTCTACATTAATATTCCTTACTAATTTTCCTATACTATAATTTATTACTCCAGTATCGTCAGACACATTTAGCACTTTATCTGCTAATTGTAGTTTGTTCTCCAAATTAATAGAATAAGGAAAGTCAAAAATAAGTTTATCTACACCTATTAAATTTCCGCTTTTTGGAAATGGTTTCACATTGTTATATAGAGATGAGGTCTGCACAACAACTACTTTAGTTTATTGCCATTAACTAAAGAATTTAATAACTCCTTTTTGTCATACATTACTCTCACACCTATACGTCTTTCCGACTTTGAAATTAAGCCTCGTTTAACATAATTGCGTAGCGTTGGCAAACTAATGGCTAATAATTTTGCTGCTTGTTCTCTTGTAAGCAACTCGTCTTTATCCACTATTTTATTAAGGTAGTTTTTTAAGAGTTTTTCTACTTCTGATATAATTTCAGCCTTAAACTTTTCTGGAGTTGTATTATGAAGTTGTGTGATGTTGTTTTCCATTCCCGATTACTTTTATGATTAAATCGGGTGCAAATTGCTTAATTGGTTTTTCGGAAAAAATTCGGATTAATTCGGCAGAACTTTTCTTTACTTATCACAGGAATTTTTCTTTTATAAACAATTCTATTTTTTGAGTTTCAATTAAGGAATAAGGCGATAAATTGGTTTCGCTGAGATTAGAATTTAAAATCTTGTTAACTTCGATTATATAATTTTTTAACAGAAAATCATCTTCTAATATATGTTTTTTATACAATTCACTTTTACGCACTGCGTTAATGTATTTTTGCTTACCTCTTGCTAATCTACCATTGCCATCCATAACATCAAATTCTTGTAGAACTTCTATAAAAAAATTATACGCTCTCTCGCTTCTAAATACTTTAGGGTGTTCTGAAACAACTATACTTAAATCCGCTTCTTTAGTTATAAAGTCTTTCAACCTCAACAGTAACTCCCGCTCTTCTGATTTATAACTTCCTATTTCGCTAAGCGTATTATTGATGTGTTTTAAATCAGACCCTGCCAGTAACTTTTTCTCATCCTCTTCATTTAAAAACATCTTACGTCTAAAATTATCCTCCGCATCAGCATATAAAACATATATATCAACTCTTCGTCTTGCTCTTTTAATTTTATCTAATCTAAGAGCAGAAGTAAATTTCCATAATGGAGGCAATATATTATCCATACCATTCCTTATATTTATCGCCCAAGCCTTTTGCAAGTTCATCATTTGTTATACCAATATATCTATACAAATCAGCCTCTTTTTTATGTCCAGTTATTGCCATAATCATTTGAATAGAAACACCTCTCTTTTGCATATTTGAAGCGAATGATCTACGCCCAGTATGCGTAGTTACCTTTTCATATTTTTTATATTCTAAAATTGAAATTTTATTACCTTGTATCTTTTTCTCGTAAATTGTTTTGTGCATAGATTTCAATTCTTTGCAAACTATTTTAATGTTCTCATTAACTTTTTGCTCTGAAATTTTAGGAATTTCACCATCATACTTTTCTAATATTTCTTTAACTTCTTTACGCAAAGGAATAGACACTATTTTATCTGTTTTTTGAGTATGTATTCTAATCATATTATCGCTACCAATATGGTCTAGTTTTAGCCTTGTAATATCACTTATTCTTAAAGCAGTATATGCACCAACTAAAAAAACATCTCTCGCTTTTTCTAATGTAGATTTTTTAGATAAATCTAATTTCCAAAGTTGTTCTAACTCTTCTTCACTTAAAAAAACTATTTCTTCTGCTGTTTTGGCTTGTTTAGAAACTGTCCAGTATTTGTCTCTATAATTTTCAGAGATAGCAACACCATCATTATACTTCGCTCTATTGATAACACTTTTAATATGCTTAATATGTTTCCCTACTGTATTAGGTGTAAAGTTTAACGCCTCTAAATACTCAACAATAGCATCATATAATTTATTAGATAATAGCAAAAAAGAAACAACTTTACCTGTATCATTTTCAAACCCTTTTAGGGTTTTAAATGTTTGATGATATTGGTCAATTGTTGCTTTTGTTATTGGTTTTCCTGTTCTTGGATTTTTTCTATGATTAAGTTGATTGATAAATTCGGTATAATAAGTCCAAAAAGAAACATTTGTATCAGCAACATCCTCTGCAAAAACTTTAGTTTCTAAAATTTTCTTTAATTCAGAAGGTACTGGTAGTGAATGGTTTTTTTCAACTAAATCTTTGATTGTCTTTTTTACAACAAGTTCAATTCTATTTAACTCATCTTGAACTTCTGCGTATTCTGTCCAGTTTTTTCTAACAGAATTAGACGTTTTATTCCAAGCATTAGGTTTAATTTTTTGTTTGGTTTTTAACTTAACCCTATTACGTGAATACGAGATTGATAGGAATATTGGGGTTTCCTTTTTAGTATTTGAATCTAGTAAGAAGAATTTTAATCGAGCCATTGTTTTTATTACCTATTCTAAAGATAATAAAAATGGACATAAATTAGACAATATTTTTTAATTTACTTTAATTCGGCTTAATCTTGCTTAACTTTCAAACCCTTTAATAACGTGCATTAACACTGGCTAAAAGTAAAAAAGGCTCATCTTTCGATGAACCTTTCTGCGGTCTGGACGGGACTCGAACCCGCGACCCCCTGCGTGACAGGCAGGTATTCTAACCAACTGAACTACCAAACCGGTGCATTATTGCGAGGGCAAATATACATTGCTTATTTAATATGTCAAATGTTTTTTTGATTTTTTTTTAAAAAAAATTAGATCACGAAAATCTTTGTCGTTCTATCATGTAGGTTGTCAATATGTTATCGAAGTTTTTGTTTATGTCTGCTTCTACATATTTTATTTTGTACTGTGCACATTTTAAACGTAATGCTTCAAAAAAATCACTTACTGCTTTTTGGTAATTAACTTTTACACTGTCGGCATATAAATTAATAAACTCTCCTGTTTCTACATCTACAAATCGCTTGGGTTTGTTATTAAAATCAAACGATAATTCTTTACTTTTATCAAATACATGAAATAAAACCACTTCGTGTTTATTGTATTTTAAATGCCGTAAGGCATCAAATAATTTGCTGTCGTCTTCTGTATTTTGAAACATATCTGTAAATAAGAAAATCATGGATCTTCTGTGTATGTTTTCTGCTATTTGGTGTAAATAGGTGTAGGTTTCTGTTTTTTTGTTTAGCGTTTTGGTTATTACAGCATCACTTAATTGTTTTAATAGCATTTGGTGGTGACGCTCACTACCTTTTTCGGGAGTGTAAAAATCGTAATTATCGCTATATATACTTAAGCCTACTGCATCTCGTTGTTTTTTTAACATGTGCATTAAGGATGCAGCTGCAAGGGCAGAAAAGGCTATTTTATTTAAGTTGTTTAAATTAAAATTTTGCATTTTTGGGTAATGCATCGAACTACTATTATCTACAATTATATGGCATCGTAAGTTGGTTTCGTCGTCGTAGCGTTTGGTATAAAGCTTATCGGTTTTTGCAAATAATTTCCAATCTATGTGTCTGGTACTTTCGCCTTGATTGTAAATTTTATGCTCTGCAAATTCTGCCGAAAAACCATGAAACGGACTTTTATGCATTCCAGCTATAAAGCCTTCTACTACTTGTTTGGCAAGTAATTCTAGGTTTTTAAATCCGCCAGCTTTATTTAGTTCGTCTCTTAAATTCAATGTTTTTATTTTATAGTGCGTTAAGGATTGATGCGATATCCTTTTTATTTGTTTCTTCGAGCGCAGTCGAGAAGTTGTTAAATAAAAAGATTTAGCGGAAAGCCTGGTTTTATTTTGTTTTTCTTCAAAATAAAAAACGCCCAACTTATTATAGCTCTAAACTAAAAAAGGTTTGCCATTACAGCAAACCTTTTATCTTTTCTTTTACAATTTATTTTATAAAAGCGCGTCTATTGCATCTGAATATGCATTTTTAGGAGCAACTCCTACTTGACGACCCACTACTTCACCGTTTTGAAAAACTAAAACTGTTGGTATGTTACGTACACCATATTTTGCTGCAAATTCTTGGTTTGCATCCACGTCTACTTTACCTACAACCGCTTTGCCTTCGTATTCTGTGCTTATTTGGTCTATTATAGGTCCTACCATTCTGCATGGTCCACACCAAGCTGCCCAAAAGTCTACCATTACTGGCTTGTCGCTTTTTAATACTGTTTCTTCAAAGTTTGCATCTGTAATTTCTAATGCCATAATTTTATGTTTAATTGTGTTATACTTCTTGTTATTATGCAATATTAGTCAAAAATTTTGCCAAAGCTTACAAACTGCCAATTTGTTCTGTTTATTGGAGTATTGTTTTCGTTTATGTTTGGTTTTTTTGGCGCATAAACCAGGCTTTCCGCTGTATCTTTTTTCTTGACAACTTCTCGACTACGCTCGAAGAGACAAGAAAAAAGGATGTCGCATCAATCCTTTGCGCAAGACAACTATTAGCTTTGAAACTCTGAATTTTATTGCGAATTAAAATGCAGAAAACAAATTAAATAATTAATTCAACTTATAAAATATCTCCTGGTTATTTAATTCATTTAATAATTCTTGACTCACTTTTACTTTTTGTTTTCTGCTAGACATTTGTAATTTTATTTGTTCGGCATTGTCGTATACTACAAAATGTAAAGCTTGTTTTCCTGGATGCATTTGCAAAAGGGTTTTTATTTTATCTATTGTATCTGCTTGTAAGTCTTTTATGTTTAGTTGTATGGATAGTTTTTTTGCATATGTATCCATTACATCGTGTAATAATTGAAAACTATTAAACTGTAATCGTGGGTCGCTTTTTTTACCAGTATCTCTATTTACCCATCCTTCGCGAATAAAGGTTTTTACGTAAACAAAACTGTTTTTCATTAAAAAGTGTCTAAACTTTAAGTATTCTTCTCCAAAAATGCGAAACTCGAAGCTGTCTGTATAATCTTCTATAGTAAACATTGCCCATCCTTTTCCTTGTTTGCTAACGCGGTGTTGTATATCGGTAACGACTCCGCCAAAGGTAAGTTCTCTATTTACATAAGTTTCTAGATCGTTAAATAGCGCAATGGTGGCATTACAAAAGGTTTTCATTTCGGTTTTAAAATCGTCTAGTGGGTGACCAGAAATGTATATACCTACCACTTCTCTTTCTTGTGCTAATTTTTCCATGGTTCCCCATTGTTCGCAAGGTGGTACTATGGGCTCTGCTATTTGTACATCGCTAGCAGCACCAAACAAACTTACTTGGGCAGAGTTTTCATTTTCTTGGTGTTTTGCGCCATATTTTACTGCTTTTTCTAGAAAGGTTATTCCGTCGCCTTCGTCTTTAAAATACTGTGCTCTATGCGTATCGCTAAAACAGTCGAAACCACCTGCTAATGCTAAGTTTTCGAATGCTTTTTTGTTTGCAGCACGCAAATCTATTCGTTTTGCTAAATCGAAAATAGATTTATAATGCCCTTCTTCTTTTCTATTTTCAACAATAGTTTTTACTGCGCCATGACCTACACCTTTTATTGCTCCCATACCAAAACGTACGGCATTATCTTGGTTAACCGAAAATTTATAATAGCTTTCGTTAACGTCTGGACCTAGTACCTCTAAACGCATGCGTTTACACTCTTCCATAAAAAAGGTAACCGATTTAATATCGTTCATGTTGTTAGATAGTACTGCTGCCATATATTCTGCTGGATAATGTGCTTTTAAGTATGCCGTTTGGTAAGCTATCCAAGCGTAGCAGGTAGAGTGCGATTTGTTAAAGGCATAACTAGCAAATGCTTCCCAATCTTTCCATACTTTTTCTAAAACTTTTGCATCGTGGCCATTGGCACTTGCTTGTTCTATAAATTGTGGTTTCATTTTATCTAGCACTGCAATTTGCTTTTTACCCATTGCTTTACGAAGTACATCTGCTTCCCCTTTTGTGAAACCTGCTAACTTTTGCGAGAGTAACATTACTTGCTCTTGGTAAACGGTAATACCGTAGGTTTCTTTTAGGTACTCTTCCATTGCTGGTAAATCGTACTCGATATCTTCGTCGCCATGTTTTCTTCGTACAAAACTTGGAATATATTCCATTGGTCCTGGTCTGTAAAGTGCATTCATTGCAATTAAATCTTCAAAAACGGTAGGCTTTAAGTCTTTAAGATGTTTTTGCATTCCAGGAGATTCGTATTGAAACACACCTACGGTTTCTCCTTTTTGAAATAATTCGAATGTTTTTTCGTCGTCTAGCGGAAAACTCTCTGGGTCTAGTAAAATATTGTGTTTTGCTTTTACAATTTTTACGGTATCCTTGATTAAAGTAAGTGTTTTTAAACCTAGAAAATCCATTTTTAATAAACCAGCATCTTCAACAACCGAGTTGTCGAATTGGGTTACATATAAATCGGAATCTTTGGCAGTAGCAACTGGTACAAATTTAGTAATATCGTCTGGTGTAATTATTACACCACAAGCGTGTATACCTGTATTTCTAACAGAACCTTCTAGTGTTCTTGCAAGGTTTACGGTTTCGGCTTGTAAATCATCACCATCCGAAATATTTAAAAGCTCATTGACTTTTTCTAAATCTTCGGCTCTAAATTTCTTACCTAATTCTTTTTCATCTAAACCAAAAATTTTATTTAGTTTCGACATGGTAGGAATTAGCTTTGCAATTCTATCTGCATCAAAAAGCGGTAAATCTAAAACACGTGCTGTATCTCGAATGGAAGACTTTGCAGCCATTGTTCCGTAGGTAATAATTTGTGCTACTTGATTGCTTCCGTATTTATTAATTACATAGTCCATTACGCGACCACGACCTTCGTCGTCAAAATCGATATCGATATCTGGCATACTTACACGATCTGGATTTAAAAAACGCTCAAAAAGTAAATCGTATTTTAAAGGGTCTATATTTGTAATCCATAAACAGTATGCAACTACCGAACCTGCTGCAGAACCACGTCCAGGGCCAACAGATACATTCATGTTTCGGGCTTCGCGAATAAAATCTTCTACAATTAAAAAGTAGCCAGGGTATCCTGTGTTTTCAATTACACTTAGTTCAAAATCTAAGCGCTCTATTATTTCTGGCGAAAGTGTTTCGCCATACCGTTTTTTAGCGCCTTCGTACGTTAAATGCCTTAAAAATTTATTCTCGCCTCGTTTGCCGCCATCAGCTAAATCTTCTTGGTCTTTAAATTCTTCGGGAATATCGAAAGCTGGTAATAATACATCTCTTGCTAATTGAAAAGCTTCTACTTTATCTACAATTTCTGGTATGTTTGAAATTGCCAGAGGTATATCTTTAAATAAAGATTTCATCTCCTCGGAAGATTTAAAATAATATTCTTGATTAGGCAAGCCATAACGGTAACCTCTTCCGCGACCTATTGGTGTTGCTTGCTTTTCGCCATCTTTTACACAAAGTAAAATGTCGTGTGCATTAGCATCTTCTTGTTTGCAATAGTAGGTGTTATTGGTAGCAACTAATTTAATATCGTGTTTTTTAGAAAACTCAATTAATATAGGATTTACACGATTTTCATCTTCTTGATTGTGTCGCATTAATTCAATATATAAATCGTCTTGAAACTCTTGTTTCCACCACAATAAAGCTTCTTCGGCTTGGTTTTCGCCAATATTTAATACTTTACTAGGGACTTCACCATATAAGTTTCCTGTTAAGCAAATTAAGTCTTGCTTGTATTGCTGAATTAGTTTTTTGTCTATTCGCGGTAAATAGTAAAAGCCATCTACAAAAGCATGCGAAGATAATTTAGCAAGGTTGTGATACCCGTTTTTGTTTTTTGCAATTAATACAATTTGGTAACCGTTGTCTTTTCTAGATTTATCTAAATGGTTTTCGCAAACAAAAAATTCGCAACCTATAATTGGCTTTATTTCTTTTAAATCGCTTGTTTCTCCATTTTCTTTAGCTGCTTTATTTTTTTCTTTAACCTTTTTGTTGTGGTTATTTACTGCTTTTACAAAATGAAAAGCTCCCATCATATTAGCATGATCTGTTAACGCAACAGCTGGCATGTTTTGTTTTGCAGCAGCCTCTACTAAATTTGGTATGCTTATGGTAGATTGTAGTACCGAAAATTGAGAATGGTTATGTAGGTGAACAAAGTCTACATTGGCAAGGCTTGAAATGTTTTGTTCAATTTCTTTTGAAGAAACATTTGCGGTTTGCGCTTTTTGTATTCGCGCGTTAATTTTGGCACTTTCTTGTTTTAGATTTATATGTTTTAAGCCAATTAATTTTATTTCTTGCGGATTTGTTTTAGAAAACCGTTCGAAATAATCTGGCTGTACGTCTAGCTGTTCTTTGGTAAATTGTATTAAGCGTATTAATTCGAAAAAACAACGTGTAGTTGCTTCAACATCTGCTGTTGCGTTATGTGCTTCAGCAAATGGTTTGTTAAATAAATATTGGTGTAACTCGGTAAGGGTAGGGAGTTTAAATTTACCATACCTACCACCAGGAATTTCGCAAAGCGATGCAGTATGTTCGGTACAAGTATCTAAAACTGGTAATTCTTGAAGTTGGTTTGCAATACCTTCACGAACAAACTCGGCACCCATTATATTTAGGTCGAATTTTACATTTTGCCCAACTACAAATTTGGTTTTGCTAAGTGCGGTATTAAATTTTTCTAAAACATCTATTAAAGGAACTCCTTGTTCTTGCGCTAACTCGGTAGAAATACCATGTATTTTTTCTGCATCGTATGGTATATTAAAACCATTGGGTTGTATTAAATAATCTTCATGCGCAATGCAGTTTCCCATTTCGTCATGTAATTGCCATGCAATTTGTATACATCGTGGCCAATTATTTGTATCTGTAATAGGAGCATCCCAACGTTTTGGTAAACCTGTAGTTTCGGTATCGAAAATTAAATACATATGGTATTTTGTTGTTTTCTATTTATGTTGAATTTCTTTATGAAAAAGTATCCTTTAAAAAGGATTTTAATTCTAAAGAAAAGTTTTTAAAATTACGTATAATTAATTCATTTATAAAACGATTTTATAAACAGTTGTAAACAAAAAAAAGCGACCATTCTATAATTATAGAATGGTCGCTTTTTTTAATTGTTTTGTATTAATCGCAGGTAAAACCTAAGTTTTCTTGTTCTGCAATATATTCGGCAAAACTAAGACCTCCTAAATCTGCTTGTGTACTGTTTCCAGCAATAGTAACAGTAATAGTGCCATCGCCGTTGTCGCAATATTCGGTATCTATTGGTATACCAGCTAATGTACAAGTTTGGCAATCTCCAGGCGTAGTTATTGTGCCACAGTTTAAACCATCTATTATGTCTTGTAAAACATTATTGCCATCGCCACAACTTGTTATTTGTTGAATTAATGCTGCTCGATAAGCATTACATGCGGTTGCAAATTCTGCACTAGCAGGATCTGTAGAGTTGTAAGTGTCTTCGGCTGCTTGTGTGTTAGAAACGGCATCGTCGCAAGAAACAACTGTTGTTCCGCCACCACGAATAGGAATTCTATAAAATACTCCTTGACTAAAGTTAACGCCATTTAATCCGGTTTCCGAAAAGGCATTAAACCAAAAGGTTCCTGTTATTTTATTGCTTGAAGCATTATATTCATTTATTATAATTTCGCCTCCTGCTGGATATACTTGTATCGATGGGTCTGGATTGTTGTTTGTAGAAAACTCTAATTCTTGAGGATTAAAAAATTGTGCTTTATTAGCGCTTCCGTCCCCTAAAGTATAAGTGCCAACACTTGTAGAGCTAATGGTTAAAAAAACTTCCTCTTGGCCTTTTCCTCCGTTAATTACTAGCTGTCCATCACTGTTTACAGAGGCATTATAAAAGTCTGCTTTCCACATATCGCCATCTTTATCACCTTGTAAAGCTGGAGTATTAAACTCTACATCGTTAGAGCAACTAGCCATAAACAAAGCGGTTACAGCCAAAATAAATATCTTTTTCATAATTTGGGTTTCAGTTTAAGTGCCTAAAAATAGTATAAAAAAATGACTATTAATAAAACTTTAAAATAAAAAATATTGTAGTATATTTGCACCCTTATTAATAACCCAAGGTCGAGTACCTTATAGAATTAATTATTATGCCTGTAAAAATTAGATTACAAAGACACGGTAAAAAAGGAAAACCTTATTACTGGATCGTAGCAGCAGATGCTCGCGCGAAAAGAGATGGTAAATACCTAGAAAAATTAGGTGCTTACAACCCAAACACAAACCCAGCTACAATTGAATTAAATGTAGATGGTACAGTAACTTGGTTAGAAAATGGTGCACAACCAACCGATACTGCTAGAGCTATATTATCTTACAAAGGTGCTTTATTAAAAAAGCATTTAAGAGGAGGAGTAGCAAAAGGAGCTTTAACAGAAGAGCAAGCAGAAGCTAAATTTACTGCTTGGTTAGAAGAGAAAGCTGGTAAAGTTGGAGCAAAAACAGAAGGTTTAGCTAAAGCAGAAGCAGAAGCAAAAGCAAAAGCTTTTGAAGCTGAGAGAGCAACAAACGAAGCTAGAATTGCAGCAGCAGCTCCAGTTGTAGAAGAAGAAGTTGCAGAAGAAGCAGCAGCAACAAACGAAGAAGAATAGAAAATAAAATTTTTATACTTTTAAACCCAGACAATTATTGTCTGGGTTTTTTATATAATAAAATGTCATATCGAGAACATTGCTGCAATGAAAATATATTTTTATTGAAAGTACATTAAAATAGTTCTCGACTGCGCTCGAACAGACACAAAATAAAGATGAAAAAAGAAGATTGTTTTTTTCTTGGTAAAATTGTAAAAAAATACAGTTTTAAAGGTGAAATTCTTGTAAAACTAGATACAGACGAACCAGAATTATACGATGGATTAGAATCTGTTTTTATAGATTTAAGAGGGAATCTTATTCCTTTTTTTATTGAAAAGGCACAATTGCATAAATCGGAATTACTACGAATTAAATTTGAAGACGTCGAAACAGAAGCAGATGCAGATGCCATTTTAAAAAGTGATTTGTATTTACCCTTAGATTTTTTACCAAAACTAGAAGACGATAAGTTTTATTTTCATGAAATTATAGGTTTTACTATTAAAGATATAAACTTTGGAAATGTTGGTATTATTACTGGAGTAAACGATACAACAGCACAAGCACTTTTTGAAATAGACAGAAATGGTATAGAAATATTAATACCAATGAACGATCATTTTATTAAAAAAGTAGACAAGGAAAACAACGTAATACTTGTGGAAACTCCAGAAGGTTTAATCGATTTATATTTAGAAGAATAAATTTGTCATTCAGAGTGTCACACTGAGCGCAGTCGAAGTGCAAAGCGAAGAATCTCCTTTTTAAATTAAAAGATTCTTCAGTCGTGCCTCCTTCTGAAGAACATTTTAATAACAATATTATGAGTAAACCATTTCGGTTTAAAGAATTCACAGTAAACCAAGATCAATGTGCCATGAAAATAGGCACAGATGCTGTGTTGCTTGGCGCTTGGGCTTCTATAAAACAAAACCCTTTTGCTGTTTTAGATATTGGAGCTGGCACAGGAGTTTTATCTTTAATGCTTGCACAAAGAAGTCATGCCGAAGTTGTGGATGCTTTAGAAATTGACGAAAACGCATATGAGCAATGCGTAGATAATTTTGAAAACGCACCTTGGAGTGACAGACTATTTTGTTATCATGCTTCTTTACAAGAGTTTGCTGAAGAAATTGAAGACAAATACGATTTAATTGTTTGCAATCCGCCTTTCTATGCTGAAGATTTTAAAACCGAAAACAAACAACGCGATCTTGCAAGATTTCAAGATGCAATGCCTTTTGAGCAGCTACTAAATAGCGTTGCTTCATTACTTTCAGAAGATGGTATTTTTTCGGTTGTTATTCCTTTTGTAGAAAGTAATCGTTTTGTAGAATTAGCTTCAAAAGTTGGGCTTTTCCCTAAAAGAATCTTACATGTAAAAGGCACTCCTTCTTCAGAATTTAAAAGAAGCCTTCTAGAATTTTCTTTCCAAAAAGCAGAAATTAATACTTCCGAATTAATCATTGAAACGGCAAGACATCAATACACTACAGAATATATAAATTTGACAAAAGATTTCTACTTAAAAATGTAATTTATAATTGTACACTGAAAACGATTTCGTTACTTTTGTTTTCAATAAAAATTACATTATGAAGCCAGATTTATTTGAAGCACCAGATTATTATAATTTAGACGAGCTACTTACAGACGAACATAAATTAGTACGTGATGCTGCCAGAGAATGGGTAAAACGAGATGTTTCACCTATTATTGAAGAATATGCACAACGAGCAGAATTCCCAAAACAAATAGTAAATGGATTGGCAGAAATTGGTGCTTTTGGACCTTATATTCCTGAAGAATATGGAGGAGCTGGATTAGACCAAATTTCTTACGGTTTGATTATGCAAGAGATTGAAAGAGGAGACTCTGGAGTACGTAGTACAGCTTCTGTACAATCGTCTTTAGTAATGTATCCTATTTGGAAATATGGTAACGAAGAACAACGTAAAAAATATTTACCAAAATTAGCTTCTGGAGAATGGATTGGTTCTTTTGGTTTAACAGAACCAGATCATGGAAGTAATCCTGGAGGAATGGTTACCAATTTTAAAGATATGGGAGATCATTATCTTTTAAATGGTGCAAAAATGTGGATCTCTAATTCGCCTTTTTGTAATGTTGCTGTTGTTTGGGCTAAAAATGAAGAAGGACGTATTCATGGCCTTATTGTAGAACGTGGTATGGAAGGATTTACCACTCCAGAAACACACAACAAATGGTCGCTTCGTGCATCAGCTACTGGCGAACTTATTTTTGATAATGTAAAAGTGCCTAAAGAAAACCTTTTACCAAATAAATCTGGTCTTGGAGCACCTTTAGGATGTTTAGATTCTGCACGTTTTGGTATTGCTTGGGGAGCAATTGGTGCTGCTATGG
>JBMZDY010000025.1:0-13851 GCA_049614585.1 Oceanihabitans sp. | reverse complement strand
AACGAGGTCGTAAAAAGTCAAATCAACTCACCCCCGTTCGTGACTACTCCACCGTTACCGACTTCGCTAAATTACGTGGTTGGTCTACATTTTTTTCTAACATTACTGCTATATGATACGACAATAATTGTAAAGGTATAGTAGTTAATAATGGGGTTAAAGATTCCAGCGTTTCTGGAACTTCTATGGTATGGTCTGCAAGGCTTTTTACACTTACATCGCCTTCGGTTACTACACCAATTATTTTTCCTGATCTAGATTTTATTTCTTCAATATTACTCAATACTTTTTCGTAATGTCCTTTTTTTGTAGCAATTACAAATACTGGCATTTGGTTATCTATTAATGCTATTGGACCGTGTTTCATTTCGGCAGCTGGATAACCTTCTGCGTGTATGTAAGAGATTTCTTTTAATTTTAAAGCGCCTTCTAATGCTACTGGAAAATTATATCCTCTTCCTAAATACAAACAGTTTTTTGCATCTTTATAAGCTTTTGCAACTGTTTGAATATGCTTATCTGCTTGTAATGCTTTTGCAACTTTTTCTGGAATTAACTCTAGTTCTTGTAAATGGTAATGATAATCGGTATTTGTAATTTTACCTTTTTCTTTAGCTAATTTTAGAGCTATTAATGTTAAAACTGTTATTTGTGTTGTAAATGCTTTTGTTGATGCTACTCCAATTTCTGGTCCAGCATGCGTGTAAGCTCCAGCGTCTGTTTCTCTTGCTATTGAAGAACCTACTACATTACATACACCAAATACAAATGCCCCGTTTTGTTTTGCTAGTTTTATAGCTGCTAAAGTATCTGCTGTTTCACCAGACTGTGAAATTGCTATTACTACATCTTTATTTGTTATAACTGGATTTCTATATCTAAATTCTGATGCGTATTCTACTTCTACTGGTATACGTGCTAGATCTTCAAATATATATTCTGCTACTAAGCCAGCATGCCAAGAAGTACCACAAGCGACTATTGTTATCTTGTCGGCATTTTTAAATTTATCAATATTATCATCTATTCCAGCCATTCTAATAATGCCTTCTTTAGCTAATAAACGACCACGATAGGTATCGCGAATTGCTGTTGGCTGCTCGTGTATTTCTTTAAGCATAAAGTGTTCGTAGCCTCCTTTTTCTATTTGCTCTAAATTCATTTGGAGCTCTTGTACGTATGGATCTACTAAAGAATCGTCTTTTATTTTTCTTATTTTAACACCTTTCTTTATTCTTACAATTGCCATTTCTTCATCTTCTAAATAAATAGCATTTTTAGTGTATTCTATAAATGGAGAGGCATCACTTGCAATAAAAAATTCGCCTTCACCAACACCAATTGCTAGTGGGCTTCCTAATCTTGCAATTACTATTTCGTCTGGTTTGTTTCTATCGAAAACGGCTATTGCATAGGCTCCTACTACTTGGTTTAACGCTATCTGCACTGCCTTACCTAGCTTTACCTTTTCGTTTTTCTTAATATCTTCTATAAGATTTATTAAAACTTCGGTATCGGTTTCCGATTTAAATGTATACCCTCTTTTGGTAAGTTCTATTCTTAGAGTTTGGTAGTTTTCTATTATCCCGTTATGTATTATAACTAAATCGCCAGAATTAGAATAATGTGGATGCGAATTTACGTCGTTAGGTACGCCATGGGTTGCCCAACGTGTATGCCCTATTCCTAAATTTCCATTTGGAGACATTTCACTTTCAAGGCGTTTTTCTAAATCGGCAACTTTCCCTTTTGTTTTAGAAACTTTTAAGTTTTCTCCGTCAAAAAGTGCTATTCCTGCACTATCGTAGCCACGGTATTCTAAACGTTTTAGTCCTTCTAGAACAATTGGGTATGCTTCCCTATGCCCAATATAACCTACAATTCCACACATATTTTTTAGTTATTAGGTTCGGTATAATATATTTCTAATTGTACTCTTTTTTCTTCTGCAACACTAGGATTACTACCATATAACACAGTTCCTTTTGGCGATAATATTGCTCCTGGCGTTGAGTTTTTCACCATATTGGTATCGCTATCTAAAACTGGAGTATTTAACACTTCGTTAATGTTTGTTGTAATATATACACCTAGTTTAAAATTGGTAGAATCTTTATGTAAAATATTATTAAGGTGCTCTGTTAATCTTATTTTAAAAACCTCATCACCGTTTTCTAATTCTTTACGTGGTACCGAATGTAAAATTCTTGAGTTTTCAGGATTTGATGCATCTGCAAAATCCATATAATAATCTATTATTGGCACATTATTATTTATATCGTAAAGTATTAATCTTTGTGGCTTTTGCGCTTCTTGTGTTGCTAAATTATTATTTAAATGAAACACTAAGTTTGCTTCATTTATTATTTTTTTAGGTTCGTTATTTTCGTCTTTAAATGTTGCTAAAAAATCTTCGTAACCATCTAATACATCGTTTGCATTGGTGTCTTCATTACCAAATAAATCGATAACTGTTAATGCGCCTTCTCCTCCTTTTAAATATAGATTGTTATCCCCATCTATGGTGTTTGCTGCTGCATCTTGATCTGCTATAACTGTGTTTGTTGGGTCGTTTTCAAAAATATTTAAGCGGTTACCAACAAATTCAAATTGTAATACTTGGTCTGTTCTTACATCTACTTCGTTTCCGTTTTCGTCTATTTCTGTTCCGGTTACATTACTGTATTTTACATCTATTGTTGCTGCACTAAAATTTAAAAGCAACATACTTCCGTTTTCGTTAAATGCATCTGTTTTAAAATACAAACCTCTAAAGTATTCAATAAAATTATTAGCATTACTTAGTTCTGGGTGTTCCCCTATTTCATCGAAGAAAAAGGTGTCTTCCCAAAAATCGGTTGTTGAATTATATAAATCTACATAAATTCCTGGTGTTATTATTCTTTCTTCTTCTTCGCCAGTTTGTGTATTGGTTACTGTTGTAACATTCTCTTGATTATTTATTGCAAATTCATCACTATGGTATAATGGTGTTGGGTCTGCAAATGCATCAAAATCTATTGTTTGGTTTGCATTAGAGTAATAATTTTGAGAATCTTCTGGGCTATCTGGGTTAAAATCTCTTAAGAAATAATTGTTTTTATAAATAGATAGTTTTATTGGGTTATAGCTACCATTGTTAGAAAACACAGAGTCTAGTTCGTAAATATTAGAGCCATCTGCATTTGTCCCTATATTGGTAGAATAATACGGCACATGTAACATTACCGATTCTATTTCTGGTTGTATACCAAAATCTGGGCTATATGTTTTAGGAACTATTTGGCAAACAACTTGTGCTTTTGTAGTTCCAAAAACAGCATCGTTATAAACACCCAATAGGTTAGATGTTAAATTATTTGTTTGCACTGGATTTAACTTCTTATTATACGCAGCTATTGGTAGCTTTGTTAATGAAGAATTAAAATTTTGCGCTCCTTGAATATCACTCTCTAAGGATGTGAAATCTTCATTACAAGCTACAATTACTATTACTAGTAGTACTAAAGCAGCTGCTTTTTTTAGAGTTTTTATTATATTTTTCATGAAATTATTAACTTAATACTTCCGTATTGTAAAAATTAGTGTACGCTTCGCTAAACTCTTCTTTACTTTTATAATCTAGCACTGGTTTTTTAGAATCTTTTAAATATGCATCTAGGTCTTCTGGTATTTCTTCGGAACCTACAATTAACGCGTCGGAATAATCGATGGCTAATTTCATTAAATTATTAAAAGATGGTTTCTTTAATATTTTTACTGCTTGGTCGTTAATATTATCGAAATTAATTTTGTTCGACATATCTTTATTTAACTCACCATCAAACCCTTGATTGTAAATAGAAGTAACTATTTTACTTTGGTTAAATAATGGCTCGTCTTTATAGTAGTCTTTTAAGTATAAAGGTAAAAGAGATGCTAACCAACCATGTACGTGAATAATATCTGGCGCCCAATTTAATTTTTTAACCGTTTCTATAACTCCTTTTGCAAAAAATATTGCGCGTTCGTCATTATCACTAAATAACTTACCATCTTCGTCTGTTAAAGTAGCTTTTCGCTTAAAATACTCGTCGTTATCTATAAAATAAACCTGAATACGTTCTTTAGGTATTGAGGCAACTTTAATAATTAACGGCAAATCTAAATCGTTAATTACCAAATTAATTCCCGAAAGCCTTATTACTTCGTGTAATTGGTGTCTACGCTCGTTAATATTACCATATCGTGGCATAAATATTCTAATTTGCCCACCTTGTTGATTTACCATTCTTGGAGTTTCAAACGACATCGAAGAGATTTCGGTTTCCGGCAAATACGGTACTACTTCAGATGATACATACAATATCCTCTTATCTTTCATATACTTGTTTTTATTGTTTTTTTAGGTGTATTTAGTAATTCTTGTTTACTTAAAATATTTTCAAAAATTTTTAAAAATACCTACACCTATATTCGCTTTCTTTTGAAAATTCAAAATAAAAAACACGCAAAAATACAAAATTTTATGCAGTTTGCCGGTAAAATATTAAGTTTGCACACGTTAATTTTTTATTAAAATGAAACTCTTTTCTGAAAAAAGTAAAATTCAAAAGCACCTTACGCTTTTAAAGAATAAAAAGCAAAGCATTGGCTTTGTACCTACAATGGGTGCATTACACCAAGGACACTTGTCTTTAGTACAACAGGCGCTTAATAATAACGATGTCGTTGTGGTAAGCATTTTTGTTAACCCTACTCAATTTGACAATGCAGAAGATCTAGAAAAATATCCACGTACTTTAAAACAAGACACCGCATTATTACAAACCGTTTCTAACCAAATTATAATTTACGCTCCTACTGTTGCCGATATTTACGAAGGCAATACCGCAGCACAGCATTTTAATTTTGATGGTTTAGAACACGAAATGGAAGGCAAGTTTAGAGATGGGCATTTTAATGGTGTTGGCACAATAGTAAAACGCTTGTTCGAAATTGTTACACCTAATCAAGCTTATTTTGGCGAAAAAGATTTTCAGCAATTAGCAATTATAAAAAAACTAGTAGAAAAGCACCAAATTCCAGTTCGTATTATAGGCTGCAAAATACATCGTGAAACAAACGGTTTAGCCATGAGTTCTAGAAACACAAGACTTAAACCAGATTACAAAATAGCAGCTCCTTTTATTTATAAAACTTTAAAAGCTGCCAAAACAAAGTTTGGCACAAATAGTGCTAATAAGGTTACTAAATGGGTTGAAAATGAATTTGCAAAACAAGAATTATTAGCATTAGAATATTTTATTATTGCTGAAACCACAACCTTAAAAACCGTAAAACGAAAATCTAACAATAAAAAATACCGAGCGTTTATTGCTGTCTATGCCGATGACATAAGATTAATAGATAATATCGCTCTAAATTAATTACCTTTGCCAAATGCAAATACAAGTTGTAAAATCTAAAATACACAGAGTTAAAGTTACTGGAGCAGACCTAAACTATATTGGTAGTATAACTATTGATGAAGATTTAATGGATGCTGCAAATATAATTCAAGGCGAAAAAGTACAAATTGTGAACAACAATAATGGTGCTCGACTAGAAACCTATGCCATTCCTGGACCAAGAAACTCTGGCGAAATTACTTTAAATGGCGCAGCAGCTAGACTTGTATCTCCAGGCGATGTTGTAATATTAATTACCTATGGTTTTATGGATCTTGAAAAAGCGAAAACCTTTAAACCTGCTTTAGTTTTTCCAGAAGAAGCAACCAATCTTTTAAAATAAAAGGTGAATAAAACCCTAGCAAAAACATTAAAAATAAGCATCCCTATACTATTGGGTGTTTTTTTAATAAGTTATTCCCTTTCTAAACTTTCTTTTAAAGAGCTATTAACCTATTTTCAAAATGCAGATTATAGCTATATTGTTATAGGCATGTTTATAGGTATACTTAGTCATTTATCTAGAGCCTATCGCTGGCTATATCAATTAGAACCATTAGGCTACAAGGTAAAACTACCAAATAGTATAATGGCTGTTTTTGCAACCTATTTAATAAACTACACCATACCTCGAGCTGGTGAAGTTGCTAGAGCAACCATTTTAACAAATTACGAAGGCGTTCCTTTCGAAAAAGGTTTTGGTACTATAGTAGCAGAACGTATTGCAGATATGTTGGTTGTACTACTTATAATCATAATTACTTTATTCCTTCAGTTTGATTTTATATTTCGTTTTTTAACGCAAAAACTAAATCCAATCGGAATTGTTATTGGAGTATTAATTTTATCCCTTTTAGCAATTGTTTTTACAAAATACATTAAAAAAAGCAGCTCTACATTTGCGCTAAAAATTAAAAAATTTGTAAACGGATTAATAGAAGGCGCACTTAGTATTTTTAGCATGAAAAAAAAGTGGGCTTTTATTTTTCATACCTTTTTTATTTGGGGAATGTATGTACTTATGTTTTACATAACTACATTCTCAATTACCGAATTACACGGCATCCCATTTGGCGCAATATTAATTGGGTTTATCTCTGCTAGTTTTAGCATTGCCGCTACAAATGGAGGCATAGGTTCTTACCCTGTTGCAGTGTACGCTGCATTTTCTATTTTTGCAATCGCTAAAGAACCAAGTATCGCATTTGGGTGGATTATGTGGACTTCGCAAACCATAGTGTTAGTAGTCCTTGGCGGACTTTCATTATTATATTTGCCTATATACAACAGAAAAAAATAATTTGTAACTTGCATAATCAATTATAAAATATTTTTTAAATGAAAAAAGTTGCCTTTTTATTTTTATTCCTATTAAGTATTCCAATCTGTAAAGCACAAGTAGATTATCAAGTTTTCGAATCGCATAAACTTGGCGAAAATCGGGAAATAAAAATTCAACTTCCTCGAGGCTATCACGACAACACAAGCAAAAGTTACCCGTTAATAATTGTTTTAGATGGCGATTACATGTTCGAAATTGTTGCAGGTAATGTAGACTATTATTCTTATTGGGAAGACATTCCAGAATCTATAGTAGTTGGTGTAAATCAAGTAGATTTTCGAGAAGCAGATGTTATGTATTCTGAGCAAAATTCGCTACCAATGGAAACTGGCGCAGAATTTTTCGAATTTTTAGGAGCAGAGCTAATACCACATATAAAAAACAATTACCGAACCGAAAAATTTACAGTTGCCATTGGTCATGGTGAAACAGCAAATTTTATTAATTATTACCTACTTAAAGAAACACCAATTTTTCAAGCATTTATTACATTAAGTCCAGATTTAGCTGGAGATATGAACACCTATATAACCGATAGGCTTAAAGCAATACAAACCAAAACATTTTATTATTTAGCAACTTCTACAAACGATGTAAAATCGCTAAAAAAGAAAACCGAAGCTCTTAACACTAGCATTTCGGCAATAGATAACAAAAGCGTATTATACAATTTTAACAACTTCGAAGGACCAACACACTACGCGCTTCCTGCACATGCAATTCCTAAAGCTCTAGAAAGTATATTCTTTGTTTTTCAACCTATAAGCAAAAAAGAATACAGAGAAACCATTCTTAAACTAGACGGTTCGCCAGTAGATTATTTATTAGAAAAATACCAAACCATTTCGGAATTATTTGGAATAGAAAAACAAATACTAGTAAACGATTTTAAAGCGGTTGCAGCAGCTATAAAGAAAACCGAAAAGCATGGTTATTACCAAGATTTAGGAAAGCTTGCTAGAAAACAATATCCAGACACCATGCTAGGCAACTACTATTTAGCTCGTTTTTACGAAGAAACTAACGAACCTAAAAGAGCAATGAAAACATATCAATCTGCTTATATTTTAGACGAAATTGGGGGCTTAACTAAAGACCTTATGCTAGAAAAAGCTGCCGAGATAAAAGCAGATTTTGGGTATTAAAAGTTTTCAATAAAATTATAAATAGAAAAGAATTTCGCTTTTGCGGAATAAATTTTAGAAATTCCCATTTTCATGGGAAATAAATATGGCTAAACTAAAAACTACTTTCTTTTGCCAAAATTGTGGCTCGCAATACAACAAATGGCAAGGACAATGTACTGCTTGTAAAACCTGGAATACCATTACTGAAGAAGTAATACAAAAACCAGAAAAAAGCAATTGGAAATCTTCTGTTTCAAATTCTAAAAGAGTTTCAAAACCATTAAAAATAAATGCTATAGACGCTTCAAAAGAAGCAAGACTAAACACGTACAACCAAGAATTTAATCGCGTTTTAGGTGGTGGCATTGTACCTGGTTCTTTAATTCTTTTAGGTGGCGAACCAGGAATAGGAAAAAGTACTTTATTGTTACAAATTGCATTAAAACTCCCATATAAAACGCTTTATGTTTCAGGAGAAGAAAGCCAAAAACAAATTAAAATGAGAGCAGAACGCATTCATAAAAATAGCGAAACCTGTTACATTTTAACCGAAACAAAAACACAAAATATTTTTAAACAAATCGACGAACTACAACCAGATATTGTTGTTATCGATTCTATTCAAACTTTACATAGCGACTACATCGAGTCTTCTTCTGGAAGCATCTCGCAAATAAAAGAATGCACAAGTGAGCTAATAAAGTTTGCTAAAGAAACTGCAACTCCTGTTTTATTAATTGGCCATATTACCAAAGACGGAAACATTGCAGGCCCAAAAATTCTGGAACATATGGTAGATACGGTTTTGCAATTTGAGGGCGACCGCAATCACCTTTTTAGAATTCTTAGAGCTAATAAAAATCGTTTTGGGTCGACCAACGAAATTGGTATCTACGAAATGCAAGGCTCTGGATTACGAGAAGTAGTAAACCCAAGCGAGATTTTAATTGCTAAAAAAGACGAAGAATTATCTGGTAATGCTATTGCAGCTAGTTTAGAAGGTATGCGTCCATTAATGATAGAAGTACAAGCATTAGTTAGCACTGCCGTTTATGGCACACCACAACGTAGTGCTACTGGTTTTAATGCAAAACGACTTAATATGTTATTAGCCGTTTTAGAAAAAAGAGCAGGATTTAGACTAGGCGCTAAAGATGTATTTTTAAATATTACTGGTGGCATAACTGTAGACGATCCAGCCATAGACTTAGCGGTTGTTGCTGCTATACTATCTTCTAATGAAGACGAAGCATTACAAAAAAATTATTGTTTTGCTGCAGAAGTTGGTTTATCTGGTGAGATTAGACCAGTACAACGCATAGAACAACGTATTCTTGAAGCCGAAAAGCTTGGTTTTTCTACTATTTTTATATCAAAATACAATACTATAACCATTAAAAAAACCACAATAAAAATTCAATTTTTATCAAAAATTGAAGATTTAGTAGGTTTTATAGTTTAGCTATTCTATAACGAAATACTTCAACTTGTTATCTCGGTCACTCTTAAAGTATTAACCATTCCTTTATCTTTTATAGGCATAGCTGCAAGACTAATAAGCATATCTCCTTTTTCTAAATACCCTTCTTTACAAGCTATGGCATTTACGTCTTCTATAGTTTCGTCTGTACTTACAAACTTATCGTAATAAAACGCTTTTACTCCCCAAAGCAAGTTTAATTGTGTTAGTATTCGTTTGTTAGAGGTAAATACTAAAATATGTGCTGCTGGTCGCCAAGCAGAAATTTGAAATGCTGTATAACCACTATTGGTAAGCGTAGAAATACCTTTTGCATTAATTTCATTTGCCATATTAGCAGCATGATAGCATATGGATTTGGTTATATATCTTTTAGTTCGAATATGTGGTGGTAAATGCGGAACTTGTATTAAAGGCGAATCTTCTACGCTTTTAATAATATTAGACATTTGCGTTATTACTTGTACAGGATATTGCCCAACAGAGGTTTCGCCAGAAAGCATTACTGCATCTGCTCCATCCATAACCGAATTTGCAACATCGTTAACCTCAGCTCGTGTTGGTGTTAAACTAGAAATCATGGTTTCCATCATTTGTGTTGCAATAATTACCGGTATTCTAGCTCTTTTTGCACGAAGTACTAATTGTTTTTGAATTAGTGGCACTTCTTCAGCTGGTATTTCTACACCTAAATCGCCACGTGCTACCATTAAACCATCGCAATAAGCAACAATTTTATCGATGTTTTCTACAGCTTCTGGTTTTTCAATTTTTGCAATTATTGGTATTTTATGGTCGCTATGCTTTTTAACTAACTCTTCTAATTTCATTAAATCTTCTGCGTGACGCACAAAAGACAATGCCAGCCAATCTACTTTTTGTTCTATTGCAAAAATGGCATCTTTTATATCTTTTTCGGTTAAAGCTGGTTGCGATATATTGGTATTTGGTAAATTAACTCCCTTCTTAGATTTTAATGGTCCACCTTGTAAAACTTTAGCTTTAACTTCATTTTTATGGTTAGATGCTATTACTTCAAAAATTAGTTTTCCATCGTCTAATAAAATTCGTTCTCCTGGTTTAGCGTCTTGCGGAAAACGATCGTAGGTCATATAAACCCTATTTTTGGTGCCTATAAACCGTTCGCCAGTTGCAAAAACAATTTCATCCCCTTCTTTTACAATAATATCGCCTTTCATTACTCCTACACGAAGTTTAGGACCTTGTAAATCTCCTAATATCGCAGCGTTGTAACCATACTCTTCATTAAGTTCTCGTATTGTTTCTATACGCTTTTTTACGTCGCTATAATCTGCATGCGAGAAGTTAATACGAAACACATTTGCACCTTCATCTAACATAGCTTTTAATATTTTTTTGCTGCTAGTTGCTGGTCCTAAAGTGGCTACTATTTTAGTTTTTTTTCTTTTTAACATATATTTATTCGCTTTTGCGAGAACTTTAATTAAATATTAATGACTCTGTATTTTTAATTTTTGATGTATCTATACTATAGGCCATTGTTATTTGCGAGATACTTAATATTTTATTTAATACTTGTTTTTCAAGAGTTTTAAAGCAATCGTTACTTATTTTTAAAATAAAATTTACTTTTTTAAATTCTGGTATTAAAAATTTTGTTTTTATCTGTTTTTCTGGAACCATAAATAACGAAATTTCATTTGTAGAAACCATTATTTCTTTCTCACTTTTGTTTGCTATTAAGTTCCAAACTGTTAATTGCTTGGAGTCTTCCCATTCAAATATTGGGTACTTAAATTCATTGGAATAACATAAATCTTCTGTTTTTCTTTTAAAATGCAATTCTAATTTTTGGTTTAATAAATATACCAATCTATAATCTTCTATTGCACAATGTATACCTATTAAGGCATAATCTATATCTTCTTCAAAATCTTCAAGGATTAGTTTTCGCACTATATTTATTGGCTTTAGCAACTGTAAATATAGTATTTTAAAAGAAAAAACATGTTAAGCTAATGGTAATCTTAACAGTAAATTTTCTCAATAGAATGAGGATTTAAATTGAATCGTTTTTAGATATTTGTTTCTGAAAAACAAAAAAAGCGCGCTTTGAAGCTTTTTCTTCGGCTTTCTTTTTTGAAGTTGCTCTAGCTTTTGCTACAACTTTTTTGTCTATAGAAAGTTTTACTGCAAAGTGACGATTGTCGTCGTTCCCTGTGTCGTCATAAACATCATAATTAAACGATTTTTTTTCTTTTTGACACCATTCTATAAAAAGGCTTTTATAGCTTATTACTTTTCCTTCTAGTCTTTCTATATCTACATGGGGAATAATAATTCGGTAATAAATAAATTTTTCGCAGTATTTATAGCCTCGATCTAAAAAAATTGCTCCTACTAAAGCTTCAAATAAATTCCCGTGAATATTATCGCCAAATTGGCCTTTTGGTATTTTACTTTCTACCAACTCGATAAGCGCTAACTCTCTACCTAACTCGTTTAAATGTTCGCGACTAACAATTTTAGAACGCATTTTAGTTAAATATCCTTCGTCTCCACTTGGAACTTCTATATATAAATGGTGTGCTATTACCGAACTTAGCATCGCATCGCCTAAAAATTCTAAACGCTCGTAATTTATTGCATGTCCCTTACTATTTTTAATATTCATGGAACGATGCGTAAATGCAACTTCGTAAATTTTTATTTGTTTGGGTTTAAAGCCTAATATTTTAGTAATAGACATAAAAAAATTCCCGTTTGCTGTAGAACGAGAATTAAATATGTTGTGAATAAACTTCATTCGAAATTTAATCTAGCTTTTTAAATAACACACATGCATTATGACCGCCAAATCCAAAAGTGTTACTCATTGCTACCTTAACTTCTCGTTTTTGTGCTTGATTAAGGGTTAAGTTTAATTCTGGATCTATATTACTGTCTATAGTAGTATGATTTATTGTTGGTGGTACAATACCATGTTCCATAGCAAGTATAGATGCTATAGATTCTATTGCTCCAGCTGCACCAAGTAAATGGCCAGTCATGGATTTTGTAGAATTTATATTAATATTTTTTGCATGCGCTCCAAACACTTGAGAAATTGCTTTTAATTCTGCAACATCTCCCAATGGTGTAGATGTACCATGCGTATTAATGTGGTCTACTTCTTCTGGTTTCACTCCAGCATTTTCGAGGCAATTTTTCATAACAGCAATAACGCCAATACCTTCTGGATGTGGTGCAGTCATATGGTGAGCATCTGAAGACATTCCGCCTCCTAATACTTCTGCATATATTTTTGCGCCTCTAGCTTTTGCGTGTTCGTATTCCTCTAATATAATTGCTCCTGCTCCTTCGCCTAACACAAAACCATCTCGGGTTCCATCGAAAGGTCTAGATGCAGATTCTGGGCTTTCGTTTCTTGTAGATAATGCATGCATAGCATTAAAACCACCCATACCAGCTATTGTTACTGCCGCCTCACTACCACCAGTTACTATAACATCGCAATGCCCTAAACGTATATAGTTTAATGCATCTATCATAGCATTGGCAGAAGAAGCACAAGCAGAAACTGTAGTATAATTTGGCCCCATAAAACCGTGTTTTATAGAAATGTTTCCGGGTGCAATATCTGCAATCATTTTGGGGATAAAAAACGGATTAAATCTTGGTGTTCCGTCTCCTTCTGCAAAGTTTAATACTTCGTTTTGAAAAGTTTCTAAACCACCAATTCCTGCTCCCCAAATAACTCCAACGCGTAATTTGTTAATGGTATCTAAATTTAACGCAGCATCTTTAATAGCTTCATCGGAAGCTACCATAGCATACTGCGTAAATTTATCCATTTTACGAGCCTCTTTTCTATCTAGAAAATCGGTTGCGTTAAAGTTTTTTACTTCACAAGCGAACTTTGTTTTGAACTTTTCAGTATCAAAATACGTTATAGGTGCAGCACCACTTTTTCCATTAATAAGGGCATTCCAATATTCGTCTTTGGTATTGCCAATAGGTGTTAGTGCGCCTAAGCCTGTAACTACAACTCGCTTTAATTCCATAAATCTGTGCTTATTTTGCTGCTTCTATATAAGAAACTGCTTGACCAACTGTTGCTATATTTTCAGCTTGATCGTCTGGAATTTGAATATCAAATTCTTTTTCGAATTCCATAATTAATTCTACTGTATCTAGTGAATCTGCTCCTAAGTCGTTAGTAAAGCTTGCTTCTGTTACAACTTCGTTTTCATCAACTCCTAGTTTGTCTACGATAATCGCTTTTACTCTTGATGCAATGTCTGACATAATCTTTTTAATTTTAAGTTTTAATTAGGGGGCAAAAATAAAAAACTTTATTTTAAAATGCACCTTTAGTTTAAAAATGTGGCTGTAATTTAATAAATAAAGCTGAATATTTCTATTTTCCCTTCTAATTGTTAATTATTATTCTTTTTTTTGTTTGAAGATTTAACATTGAAAACTATATAA
>JBMZDY010000024.1:0-14112 GCA_049614585.1 Oceanihabitans sp. | reverse complement strand
TATATAGTTATTCCCATTTGTAGTTTTTCTTTACTGCTTGTGCTTTTATAGCGCCTAGCATAGCGTTTTCTAAATTGGTGCTACCTTCTTTTTGTTGGTTAGCAATATACTCTTTACGTTTTAAGTTTAGGGTTTTAATTTCTTTTTGAATTGCTTCTCGTTCTTTTCTTTTTATGTTTAAATAATCTTTAATTTCTTTTTCTGTTTTTCCTTTAAGTACTTTTGGTAATTGCGAGTCTTTTAGTTTTTTATAATCGAATTCTGCTTCCTCACTAGCATCAATTAAATCCCAAGAGGTGTTTTTATACAAATGCGAGCTTTTACTTATGGTTCTACTTACAGCGTTTGCTTTACTATAACCTTCTGCATTTTGATCTTGTTCTGCTTGTAATGCCATTTTATGTAATCCGTTTTTTCCATAGGCAACATAGGTTTTGTTTAGTTTGTTATTTAATTCTAGAAGTGTATCATCAAAAGGTGAAGCTATGTGTACTGTAGCTTGGTTATGGTTTATAGCCATATACTCACCATGTGTTAAATCTGCGCCATCTTTCCAATAGCTATTTATGCCATGGTTATAATCTCCACAAAAAATGGTGTTTACAGTTACATCTTTAGTATGTGCTTTTTTAGAAGCAAGTTTGTAATTTACTTTTCCTTGTGTAAAAGGTTCGTTGCCTGCAATAAAAATTAGTTTTAAATCGTCTGGATTGTCTCCCCATTTTAATTGGTTTAAAGAGGTCTCTATAACTTGACCACAATACTCACTGCCGCCATTTGTAGTTAAAGAAAAAAGTTGTTTAGAAATTTCATCTAGATCTTGACTAAAAGCTAATACTTGGCGTATGTACCCTTTTTCTACATTTAGTTTGTCGTTACCATATTCGTAAAGCGCAATTTGTAAGCTTGGTTTTGCTGCTTCACATTTTGCATACGATAGCTCGTTAACTATTTCCCATAATTGCGCTTTAGCTTGATCTATAAGTCCGTCCATACTATTACTAGTATCTAATAATAAAGCAACTTTAATAAATTGTTTGTTAGGTTTTGTTGCTAAAGGTTTTGGAGTTGCTAGAGCAATTTCTTGATTTTTTGTTTTGGCTTGACATGCTATAATACTTATAACAAATAAAGCAAGTAAGCTTGTTTTAAATATCGATTTCATAGTATTTTGTTTTAATTATACTTGGTAAACCTATAGCTAAAGTGTATAAACAAAAAGTTAGAATGCGTGTATAGGTCTTTTCAATGCGGGAATTGGTATTTAGAATTAGTAAACCATGCATTTTGGCGCTTAAAAAAGCAAAAAGACAAGATTTCAAATTTTATAGTCTTAATTAAAGTATGTAAGTTTATACCAGTAATAATATATAATGAAACAACTACTTAAATACATTTTATTAATTTCATTTTTATTTATAGCAATTCCGTTGGTTGCTCAAAATGAAGCTGCTACAAACTCAAATAATAAAGAAGAATCGAGATTTATGGTTCGAGGCTCGGTTATAGAAAGCGATTCGCATAAGCCTATAAATGACGTGGAAATATCTGTAAATGGAGGAGCTTATACCACAACAAATGTTACTGGAGATTTTAGAATTCAAGTAAAAAAAGGCGATGAATTAATGATTAAGCATCCCGAAATTAAAACCGTTTATTACATAATAAAAGATCCCGAGCGAATAACCGTTGAGGTTAAACCAGTATTAGAAAACGAATCTATTTATAAACGTCAAAAATCACTTATACCTTTTAATAGTTTAATAGATTCTGCAGAAACCTATTTAAAAAAAGATGCCGAAAAAAGTATTCAATTTATAACCGAAGCATTAAGCCAAAGCAATGCAAAAAACCAAAATGCAGAAGCTTATGAAGTGTTAGCAGATACATATATGTATTGGAAACAGTACGACTTAGCAATTTCAAATTACAAAATAAGCCTTCAAAATAATACATTAAAAGCAGTTAAGTTAAAACTAGCAAAAGCATTTTTTAGCAATAAAGATTATCAAGAGAGTCTACAAGCCTATAAAAATATAAAAGTAAGCCAGCTTTCTAACTATCAAAAAACCTTGTATTACGAGGGTTTAGGAGATGTATACAAAAGTATTGTGCAGTTTGATTCAGCTATAAATAGCTATAAAAAAGGTTTGGCTATAGCCGAAAAACATTTAATTAAACCCAAAATTACCGATTTAAACTCAAAAATAGGAGAGACCTATAATGCAATTGGAAAGTTAGAAGAAGCAAATACATACTATAAAAATTCATTAAACCTAGCTGCCAAAGAAAATATAAAAAGAGGTCTAGAAGAAAAGGTAAAGGTGGCCGATTTTCAAAACGAAAACCAAGGCTATTCCGAAGAAATACAACTTCGAAAAGAGGCACTAGAAGCAATTTCCGAATTAGATAATGAAAGCTTGCAAAACAACGCAAGTGCATTAACAGCGCAAAAGCAAAATTATAAAATAGGAAGTGCCTATTACCAACAAAAAGATTATGTAAATGCAGTTCCATACCTAGAAAAAAGTATAGCAGAGGCAGAAAGTAAATCGGATTTATTAGTTAAAAAAGATGCAATACGTAAACTCTCTGAAACACATAGAGACGCAGGGAATTACGATAAAGCATTAGAAACCTATAAAACCTATCAAGAAACCGTAGATGCACTTTATGCAAAAATGGAACAAGAAATTACACAAGCAGCTAGGTTTAATAAAAACATTGCCGAAAAGCAAAATAGAATAAGTAGTTTAGAAAGCGATAGAGCATTAACACAAAGTAATTACCAGCTTTCTGTAGAGCAAAGCAAACGACAAAAACTTATTATTTACACATTATTTGGTGGCTTATTGTTGCTTTTAATTACAGCTTATATTATGTTTAAATATATAAAACAGCAAAAGTTAGCAAATAATTTATTGGCTTTAAAATCACTTCGAAGTCAAATGAATCCGCACTTTATATTTAATGCATTAAATTCTGTAAATAGTTTTATAGCTTTAAATGACGAGCGTACAGCAAACAAATATCTGTCTGATTTTTCGCAACTAATGCGAACTGTTTTAGAAAATAGTGAAGAAGATTTTATTCCGCTTCAAAAAGAAATAGAACTCCTTGAGTTATACACACAATTAGAACATTTTAGATTTAAAGATAAATTTGATTATAGCATAACCGTTGCAAAAAATGTGGATATAAATGCGTTTCAAATTCCTCCAATGCTATTACAACCATATATAGAAAATGCGGTTTGGCATGGCTTACGTTATAAAGAAGAAAAAGGAAAACTAGAAATAAATATTACACAACATAGTAGTGCCGAAATTGAAATAACAATTATAGACGATGGAATAGGAAGAGAAAAGTCGAAAAGTTTAAAAACCGAAAATCAGAAAAAACAAAACTCTAAAGGCATGAACAACATTAAAGAACGTGTTGCCATACTTAACGAAATGTATAAAGACAAGGTTGATGTTTTTATTACCAATTACAAACCAGAAGGCGACAAAGGCACCAAAGTAGTTGTAACCTTAAAAAAAGATTGATATAATATTAAAAAAGCCACCTCGAGTGCTGTAAAGAGGGCTATAACTAAAAACATTCCTGCCATCGCAGGAAGTATATATGAAGCTAAAAGCAATAATTGTAGAAGACGAAAAAACAAGTAGAGATATTTTAAAAAACTATCTGGCTAAATACTGCCCTAAAGTAGAGATACTAGGCGAAGCAGCAAATGTAGAAGAAGCTTTAATACTTATAAGAAATAACGACCTTGATTTAATTTTCTTAGATGTAGAAATGCCCTATGGAAACGCTTTCGATCTATTAGATAAAGTTGGCGATAGAACATTCGAAACCGTTTTTGTAACTGCCTATAACCATTATGCAATAGATGCTTTAAATGCACATGCAAGTTATTACTTAATGAAACCTATTTCAATAGATGAATTAATAAAAGCGGTAGATTATGTTTCAGAAATTAAATCTAAAGAAGACGCATTACAAGATGAAATTCTGGTTCCAAAAGCCAATAGTGTTAACGGAAAAATTACCATTCCGCAATTAGATGGTTTTGAAATATTAGAAACAGCTAACATTTTATATTGCAAAGCAGACGATAATTATACCGAAATATATTTAAACAATAATAAAAAGAAACTAGTAAGTAAAACACTTAAATATTTTGAAGAAGCATTAAGCAATTCTAGTTTTGCAAGAGTACATAAAAGCTATTTAGTAAATGTAAATGAAATTACTAAATATGTAAAAGGAAAAGGAGGACACGTAGTATTAAGTAATGGAAAAGAAGTGCTAGTATCTGCATCTAAAAAAGCAAAATTACTTTCCTATTTTAAATAGAATTCCTACGTTTAGCAGGGATCTTATATAATGAAAGTGAATTTTTATTCGAAAATAAATCTAAAGAATTCTAGCGAAGCAAGAAATTATATAATACTATAAAACACAATTTTTTATTTCGTACCAGAAATTTTCTAGAATTGCCTAGTAAACTCACTTAACAAGATTTAAGTAGTAAAAAAATAATAACCAAAAGGAACTCGTAAAAAATTATGAGATTCCTTTTATCAAAGAAATTAAACATGCCAATAATAAAACCAGTAAACAATAAAGCCCCACAAATACCAAACGATTGCTACATAGCCGAAAATGCAACTATAGTAGGCGAGGTTACTTTGGGAAAACAATGCAGCGTTTGGTTTAATGCTGTAATTCGTGGCGATGTACACTTTATTAAAATAGGAAATAAAGTGAATATTCAAGATGGTGCTATTATACATGCAACCTATCAAAAATCGCCAACAACTATTGGAAACAATGTATCTATAGGTCATAATGCTATTGTGCATGGTTGTACTATACACGATAATGTTTTAATTGGTATGGGAAGTATTGTAATGGACGACTGTATTGTAGAAAGTAATAGTATTATTGCAGCAGGAGCAGTAGTAACTGCAAATACAAGAGTAGAAGCAGGAAGTATTTATGCAGGTGTGCCAGCAAAAAAAGTTAAGGATATAAGTAAAGAGTTAATACATGGCGAAATAAACAGAATAGCAGAAAACTATGTAAAATATTCTAGCTGGTTTAAGGTATAAAACGTTAAAAAACTAGTAATCAGTTGTTTAAATCAAAAATATTTACTATATTTATTCTGTTGTATTGAGGTGCCGTAACTTACATTAGTGGCTGAGAATAAAAACTCATTGACATATTGGGTAATGCCAATATTGGAATACGACTTGCAAAGGAAACACTTGATAAAAATTGTCAATCTGTTTCCTTTGTTTTTTTATAGATTTAAAAATCTAAGTGCCTTGCTTTATAATGCTTATCAAGTAATTGGGAAAGTACTTTAGGATTTCCATTAGAAAAAAATTGAATGCTAGGTTTTGTATTGCTAGTGTTTATAATATTTAACTGGTTTAATATGGCTTGTGTTTGTTTTGCAACAGCAGTACCAGAATCTATTATCTTTACGTGGCTTGGAAGTATTTCTAGTAGTTGTGGAATTAAATATGGATAGTGTGTGCATCCTAAAACTAGATAGTCTATGTTAGCCGTTACCATTGGTTTTATATAAAGTTGTAATAAAGCTTTCATTTCATCTGAAGCAATATTACCATTTTCAATTAAAGGTACAATACCTTCTCCTATTTGTTCTATTACTTTTATACCATTGGTATACAAATCGGTTGTTTTATGAAACAAAGTGCTGCTTAATGTGCCTTTAGTTGCTAGAATGCCTATTGTTTTTGTTTGGGTTTGTAAAGCTGCTGGTTTTATTGCTGGTTCTATACCTATAAAGGGAATTTCATAATTTTCACGTAAATATCGAATAGCATTTGTAGTTGCTGTATTACAAGCTACAATAATAAGCTTGCAACCTTTGTTAATTAGATACTCGGTGTTTTTTATACTTAAAGCTAAAATTTCGTCTTTACTTTTATTGCCATAAGGAGCATGTTGGCTGTCTGCCAAATACAAAGTATTTTCTTGAGGTAGTAAAGCATGTAGTTCTCTCCATATAGAAGTGCCGCCTACTCCAGAATCGAAAATACCAATAGCTTGATTGCTCATATTACAAAAATAAAAAAGCTGTCTTGTAAAAGACAGCTTTATAAAATTTATTTATAAGTTTTGTTTAGAAACCTAATTCTTTTTTTACATCGTTTAGTAAATCTTTACCGTCAGATAAGATTACTCCAGCACCATCTGAAGAGTCTAATACATATTCAAAACCTTGAGCTCTACCTACTTTAAGTATTGCAGCTTTTGCTTTTTCGGTTATTGGCTTTAATAAATCTAACTCTTTCTTTTGTAAGTCTTGTTGTGCTTGTGCTTGGTATTGACGAATACTTTGCTCCATACCTTGTACTTCTTCTAAACGCTTTTGATTTTCTTCATCTGTTTTAGTACTTGCCTCAGCATCGTATTGCTTTATTTTGTTTTGCAATTCTGTAGCCATAGCCTGGATATCATTCTCATAAGTCTTTGCTACTTTTTCTAATTCACTTTTTGCAGTTTTCATATCTGGCATACCTTTAACTAGGTCTTGCGTGTTTATATGTGCTACTTTACTTTGTGCTTGTGTAAAACTAAGAGCTCCAAAAAATAAAGCGGTAGCTAATAAAATTGATTTAAATTGTTTCATTTTTAAAAATTTAATAAGTGTTATAATTGTTAATTGTTATCGCCATCTTCCTCGTTGGCATTGTTTTTTTCTCGTTCTTCTTTAGCTTTCTTGCGCTCTTCTATAATTCGCTTTTTACGTGCTTCTAGTTCTTTTTTTCTAGCTTCACGATCTGCTAATTTTTTTTGTCTTCTTTCTTCTAGTATGTCTTCTTTCGACTTAACTTTTTCTCCTTCTGCCCCAGTTTTTTTGTTTTCTTCTTCGTTTGGCTCAACTTCGCTATTAGTATTGTTACTTCTTTCTTTTAGTTTATCTTCTCTTGCTTTTTGTCTTGCCGATATTATGCTATCTCGTCTTTTTTGTGCAGCTTCTTTTTTTGCATTTCTAGCTTCTAGTATTTCTTTTCTACGTTGTTCTACTTGCGCTGCTCTTGCTGCCTTTTTTTCTTCTAATGCTTTTTGTCTTGCGTCTAAGCCTTTGTTTACTTCTGGAACTACTTCTTCTTCTTTTGCTTCTTTTCTTCCTTTTCTAGAAGTTGCTTGTTCGCGTTTAGAGGTTCTTTTTATTGCTCTAATTATTTGTTCGCTCATATCGAACCTTTCTGCGGAATATAACATTACTACATCTGCAGATTTATCGAATACAAAATCGTACTTTTTCTTGGATGCAATATCTTGTACTGCGGCAAAAATTTGATCTTGTATGGGTTGAATAAGTTGCCTTTTTTGAATCATTAAATCACCATTTGGACCAAATCGTTTTTGTTGGTAATCTAATATTTCTAATTCTTCAAAAGATATATCTTCTTCACGTTCTTTAATAAGCTCGTTAGTTAATAATGCTTTTTCATTACTTAAATCTTTACGTTTTTGTTCAATACCGCTTAGTTTTGTTTCTATTTCCGTTTTCCATTTTTGCACCTTGCCTTCTAGTTGCGAAGTTGCTTCTTGGTATTCTGGAACATTTTCTAAAATGTACTCGGTATCTATATAACCAATTCTAACACCTCTTTGAGCTTGTGTTGTAAAGGTTAATAAACATGTTACTGCCAGTAAAAAAAGAACTTTTATTTTCATCTGTTTTATATTTTATAATTTATTACGAAATAAATTCTAACAAAGCAGATAGATTATTTTTTGTTTTCTGTCTGTTTTTAGAATTAATCTTTTCAAAATTAACGAATTTTAATTTTAAAAATTTCAATTCTTGTTTAAATAATCAAAATGTTAATAGAAAATATCGTGCCAAAATTGTTTAAATTAAAATTGTTGTCCAATTATAAAGTGTGTTTCCCAACCACTTTTTGAGTTACCTTGACCAGGAATTGGATCGAAACCATGACCAAAATCGATACCTAATAAGCCAAATGCTGGCATAAAAATACGCAATCCTAATCCAGCAGATCGCTTTAGGTTAAATGGGTTATAATCTTTAAAATCGTTATAAGAAACACCACCTTCAACAAAACCTAATGCATATATTTTTGCAGTTTGTTTTAAAGTTATTGGGTAACGTAATTCTAATGAGAATTTATTATATATAGTTCCTCCATCGTTTTCTACTGCTGTTTCGTCTTTGTTTAATGGTTGTAACGATTGGTTTGGGTAACCACGTAGAGCAATAGATTCTCTACCGTCCAAACTATAACTTCCTAAGCCATCACCACCTAAAAAGAAACGCTCGAATGGTATTACTCCTCTGTCGTTATTATAAGCTCCTAAAAAACCAAATTCTAAGCTTGGTCGCATTACTAATTTTCCTACTAGACTGGTGTACCAGTCTGCTTTAAATTTAATTTTATAAAATTCTAACCACTTAAAACGCTCTTGATCTATTTCGGCAATTCTTGTTTGTGCATCTTCTCTAACCGAATCTAAATTTGAAGTATCGTTTAGTATTTCTTCTTGATTTTCTCGGTCTTCTTTTAAAGCTTCATAATCGGTATTGTTTAATAAAGAATATGGGAAAGAAAACTTTGCGCTTATATTAAAATTAGATCCTCCTGTTGGAAATATTGGATCGTTATGGGTATTGTTTCTGCTTAAACCTAAATTAAATGCTAGGTTATTTGCGTGTCCGTCTCCAAAGGTAAATAACCCAGTGTTATAGTTTTTTAAATTATAATGTTGAAAACTTACTGCTTGCGATAATGTAAAATAATCATCTGGAAACGATAAACGTTTTGCTAGTCCAACCGATAATCCAGTAATATTAAAGCGTTTGTCTTTATCTGCTTTTCCAGTTCTAGAATTGTATAAAAACTGTCTAGAATGCGATAAAGATGTAGAGAATTGTACTGGTTTTTTACCACCTAACCATGGTTCTGTAAACGAGAAACTATAGGTTTGGTAAAAACGACTTGCTTGAAGTCTAAGTGCTAGTTTTTGGCCATCTCCTCTTGGTACAGGTTTGTATGCTTCTTTATTTAAAATATTTTTAATAGAGAAGTTATTAAACGATAATCCTAAGGTACCAATAAAACCGCCACCACCGTAACCACCTTGTAGTTCTACTTGACTAGAACCGGTTTCTACAACGCCATATTCTAGGTCTATTGTACCTTCATTTGGATTTGCATTTGGGAAATCTGTGGTTATTTGTTCTGCATCGAAAAAGCCTAATTGACTTAACTCACGTATGGTTCTAATTACATTGTCTTTACTATATAATTGCCCTGGACGAGTACGTAATTCGCGATAAATAACTTTATCGTTAGTTACATCGTTTCCTTTTACAGTTACATTGTTAAAGTAGGTTGGTTTTCCTTCAGATATTCTTATTTCCATATCTATAACCTTTCCTTCGGCATTGGTTTCTACTGGGTTTATTCTAGAAAATAAATAACCGGTATTTTGATATAGGTTGGTAATGTCGTCTGCATCTGGTCTGGTATCGTCTGCAATTCGCTTTTGTAATAAAACACCATTATAGGTTTCTCCTTTATTAATACGAAGTTTTCTTTTCAAAAACTGATCGCTGTAAACCGTATTACCAATAAAAGAAATATCGCCAAAGGTGTATTGATCTCCTTCTTCTAAATTAATTTTTAGGGTTACTGTATTGTCGTTATTAATTATTAAAGTATCCGATGTAATTCTAGCATCGCGATACCCGTTTTCTTTATACTTATCAATTAAACTTACTAAATCTGTTTTGTAATCTGCTTCAATATATTTCGAGCGTTTAATTACATTTAGAAAATTTCTTTTTTTAGTATTCTTCATGGCTTTACGCAGTTTTCTGTCTTTTAAAACTGTGTTGCCTGTAAATACAATATCTTTTACTTTTACTTTAGTACCTCTGTCTATTGCTAATACCATATTAACACGCGATTTATCGAGAGAATCGATAACCGGAATAGTATTAATATTTGTTTTTGCATTTAAAAAACCGTCTTTTTTATACTTGTTAGTTAAGTAGTTTTTTGTTGTAGTAATAAGGTTTTCGGTTACTTTAACGCCTTTGTCTAGCTTATTTTCTTTAATTATAGTAGCTTTCTTAGATTTGCGAACGCCATTAATTTTAAGCTTATTAAGCTCTGGTAAATCGTCTAGTCTAATTTCTAAATAAGCAGAGTTACCTTCTATTTTATTTAAATAGATATCAATGTTATTAAATAAATTAGAATTCCATAATTTTTTTATAGCAGCACTAATGTCTTCTCCAGGAATTTGTATTACTGCGCCTTTACGTAAACCAGAATAAGTTATAATGGTTTGCTTACTAAATGAAGTATTTCCATTTACATTAATATCTGCAATGGTATAGTTTTCTCCTTTATTAAAATTGTTTTCTTGCGAATAGGCTGTGCAGCTTATTAGGGCAAGTAAAGCAATAAAAAAATGTTTAGTAATTGTTTTCAATGGCAATATATTAGCTAAGTTGTTCACTTGTTTTTCCAAATCGTCGTTCTCTTTTTTGATATTCTATTATAGCTTCGTGTAAATTATGCTTGGTAAAATCTGGCCACAAAACTTCTGTAAAGTACAGTTCTGCATAAGCTATTTGCCAAAGCAAAAAATTACTTATGCGTTGTTCGCCACTGGTTCTAATAAGCAAATCTACGTCAGGTAAATTTTGCGTGTAAAGATGCTCATTTATAACCGATTCATCAATATTTTCTGGCGAAATTATATTATTTTTAACTTTATCGCTTATTTTTTTAACGGTATTTAATATTTCTTCCCTAGAACCATAGCTTAAGGCAAGGGTTAGCGTCATTCTACTATTGTTTTTTGTTTTTTGAATTACTTCCTGTAATTCGGTATGTGCTTTTTTAGGAAGCGCATCTAAATTGCCAATAGCATTAAGTTTAATATTATTTTCTTGTAGTGTTTTTATTTCTTTTTTAAGCGCACTAACTAAAAGTTTCATTAATGTTTGTACTTCTAGTTTTGGTCGGTTCCAGTTTTCTGTAGAAAACGCATAAAGTGTAAGGTTTTCTATGCCTAATTCTGCCGATGCTTCTACTACTTCTCTAACCGATTTGGTTCCTTTTTCGTGGCCAAATGCGCGTAGCATTCCTTTTTGTTTTGCCCATCTTCCGTTACCATCCATTATAATTGCTAGATGTTTTGGTAACCTATTGGTATTTATATTTTGTATTAAATCCATTTTAAAATACGCAGTAACAGGGTTTTTCACCAAAGGCATAGGTAAGGGTGATACCAGTAAATACATACCAGTCGTTATTGTTAACATTCCCGAACGAATATCGGTCTCTACTTTCTTTTGCATCTGGAACACTTCCATCCAGTTCATCGGAAAAAGTATAGCGAGCACCTATTTCTACACCAATCATAAAAACATCCATTAATTGTGCTTTATAGCCTACAACCATTGGAATGCCATATGCATAACTAGAGGTTTGTACGTCTATTAAATCGCCATCAAGATTAAAATGAAAATTATCGTGTTTTGCTACCGTTACTCCTGTATATAAATATGGTGTAGAATTATTTCTAGAGTTGTGTACATTAAAGTCAAAAAAAGTAAATTCTAATCCTAGTGATGCTTCTATTATTTGATTTTTAAAGCTATAGTTTCTTTCTTTTCTTCTAGGGTCGTCAGATTTACTGTCTTTAGCTTCTAATTCGCTATAGATTAAAGAAAAACGAAACGCGTGTCTATTACTTCTATTCCATTTAAAAATCCCTCCAAACGCTGGTTTGTTAGGAGAAATGTATTTAGAAGACCCAACATCGCCAATAAAATTACTTCCACCAGCAAACAAGCCTATTTCGTAGGTTTGTGCTTGTAAATTTGTTAGTGTTAGTACACTAATTAGTAAAATAAAAATATACTTCATAGATGTTAAAAAGTTTGCAAATATAATAAATAAGATTAGCCTAAAATAATTTGAAGCTAAATGTATAAGATAAAACAGTTTAAAGTTTGATTTATTGCTTAATAATTACGTTTGTCTTCACCCCAAAGTAGTTTTTTTCTAAGGGTATCTAAAAAACTTTCTTCTTTTAGCTCTATCATTTTAATGGTAAATGCTGCTTTTTTTATTTTAATAGTAGTATTGTTGTTTAGTGTTGCAATTCTAGAATCTAAAGAAACCAAATGTTGTTCTTCTCTACCATCTACTTTTAATTCTATTTCTGTAGAGTCTGGAATTACTAAAGGTCTAGCACTTAAATTATGTGGCGCAATTGGGGTTAGCACAAAACTGTTAGTATCTGGTGTTATAACGGGGCCACCACAACTTAACGAATATCCAGTAGATCCTGTTGGTGTCGATACTATTAAACCGTCGCTCCAATAAGAGGTTAAATACTCGTTATTTAGTTTTGTGTCTACCGTTATCATCGAGGTTGTGTTTTTACGGCTAACGGCAATCTCGTTTAGCGCAAAGTTAACAGCTGTTAGTTCTTTGTTTTCTGGTGTGGTTTCGATACACAATAAACTACGTTCGGAAATATTATAATTTTTATTGAATATATTTTGAAATGCGGTTTGTAGCTCGTCTGTTTGTATGGTTGCAAGAAAGCCTAAACGTCCTGTATTTATTCCTACTATTGGGATGTTTAAATTTTTAACAAAAGTTATTGCCCTTAAAATAGTACCATCGCCACCAATGCTAACTAGTAATTCGAAGCTTTCGTCTAGCTTTGTAAAAGATGAAATGTTTTTATTTAGCTTTTGCGGTATATGTTTTAAAAACTCTTTTTCTACAAAAATTTCGGCGTTTTTATTTATTAGTATTTTTAATAAAAAGTCGAAACTAACAAATGTTTTTTCTGCGTAATATTGACTGTATATTGCTATTTTCATATTACATATTAAGGTATTTGTTTAAATAATCGGAGCGTTCTTTTAAGTTTTCAATATAATCATCTTCTTCATGTCCAGAAATAATGTTGTAACTATATCTTCTAAAAGTTTGCATAATATCATTTAATCCTGTGTTTCCTATTTTTAGAGTAATTTGAGCCACATCGTTTTCAATTTTTGATATAAATGCTCCTAGAAGCTTACCATTATTTGTTTCTACAATTTGGCTAAGCTCGCTAAACGAATAGTCGTTTAAACCCTTTTCAATAATTAAAATACCTCCTGCTTCTGCAAAAAAAGGTGTTTCATTAAACAAACTAATGATATCGTTAAGTTCGTAATATCCTAAATATTTGTTTTTAGCATTTAAAATAGGCATGATATTAGTAGAATTCTGCGCAAAAGCTTCTAGTATATCTAGCCAATTGGTATCTTCTCGCACATAAAAACCTTCGGTAGCATAAGCGCATTCCTTTATTGGTTTTAAATTCTCAAAACAATGAACATCGGTTTCCGAAATACAGCCTATATAAGTGCCTTCTTCATTTTTTAATGGTATATGCGAATAGGTTAACTGATTAAATAACTGTTGCAAATCGCCAATACTATCTGTATTTAAAAGCGGTTTAATATCGTTAATTATGTAATTAGAAAGATTCATTTTCTGTGTATTTACAATTGCAAATTAATCAAAAAAATAGTACAATATGCTTGTTCTACTTTGTATTTTTGTGCTTTGTTAAATTAGAATAAGCTTAAACTTTAAAAAAATGACAAAACTTAGTGTTAATATTAATAAAATAGCAACCTTAAGAAATTCTCGAGGCGGCGATTTGCCAAACGTAGTACAATTTGCAAAAGATGTGCAGCGATTTGGAGCAGAAGGTGTTACAGTACATCCAAGACCAGACGAAAGACATATACGTTATCAAGATGCTTACAATTTAAAGCCAGAAGTTTATACCGAATATAATATAGAAGGAAATCCAATCCCTAAATTTATAGAAATGGTTTTATCTATTAAGCCAACTCAGGTTACTTTGGTGCCAGATAGTATAGATGCTATTACAAGTAATGCAGGTTGGGACACCATAAAAAATAAAGGGTTTTTAACAGAAGTGATTAATGAATTTAAGGCAAACCAAATTAGAACATCTATTTTTGTTGACCCCGATTTG
>JBMZDY010000023.1:0-14326 GCA_049614585.1 Oceanihabitans sp. | reverse complement strand
ATTCTAACCAACCTGCAACTTATAACCAACGCCATGTACATTAACTATTTGTATAGAAGCGTCTGCTTTTAGTTTGTTTCGTAATTTAGAAATATAAGTATCTAAACTTCTACCAACAATAACACCTTTGTCTTCCCATACTTTTTTTGTTAATTCTTCTCTTGTAATAATTTGATTAGGTTGCTCTACAAAAAGCGCTAAAATTTCACATTCCTTTTTCGATAAACTAATTTCGGTTGCTGCTTTAATAAGTTTGTTTTGCTCTGGGTAAAACTTAAACATTCCTAAAGATCTATAATCAGTAACTTCTGTATCTTGACCTGCATTTTGTTTTCTTCTATAAAAAATCCAGGCAATAAACACCAACAAACTAAAACCAAGAATGTACAAAAAATTAGAAGCACCTTTATTTTGCGTTGTTATTTTGGTAAAATGTACAGTTACCAAATAACATCCATTTTTTAAATCTCTTCCGCCGCAAGGTATAATCCCTTTTTCTACATCTTTTTTCATTGCATAACTGTAAGCTACTTCTTGGTCGTTACACCTTGTTACTTCGGTTATATAGTGCTTTGGTAAATCTGCTTTTTCAAAACTATTTTTAATAATAGCAACCAAACTATCTGGCTGTATGGTTAAAGAATTTTCAAAAGTAATTTGGTATTTATTATTCCCTAAAGACAAAACAGGATGCACTAAAGATGTAGAATCTTGGTCTACCAATAATAATTTATGCCCTACTTCACGCAAGGACACTTTTACCGTTTCAGAAAAATTATTATTTGCAGTTTCTTTGCATGAAAAAGCACAAACAAAAAGTAAGATTAAACCGAAACTTTTAAATAAAAACGTAGTTCTATTATTCATAATTAATGGTAAATAACATACATTTTTACGACTTTTTACAATAGTTGACACTTCTTTTACATTCTTTTTACACTTAAAAAACGCTTTAGCTGTAGTTTTACTTCAAAATAAATATTAATCTTTAAACTTACATTTTATGAAAAAGACAATTCTAATATTTTTTACAGTGCTTTTAGCTTTATGCTTAACAGCTTTTAATGTAATAAACTGGGACGATTTAAAAACAGAATCTACAAAAAACAAAGAAATTGCAGTGAACGCTACTTTTAATACAAATAAAATTTTAGAAAGTAATCAAGCTTCATTTGTAGGACCATTTTTAAATAACAATATTAAAAAGCCTAAAAACGATGGCGATTTTAATTATAATTTTGGACCAAGATTTTCTCCACTTAAAAAAAGTGCACTTAAAAATATAAAGTCTATAGCAGATATATTTACAGAAGAAGAAATGCAATCAATTGAAAAATTAAAATCGGTAGAAATAATTGTAATTAATAACGTTGGGCAAACTAACATTCGTGAAATTGGTTACACCAAAGAACTAACAGAAGCACAAATAAAACTATTACAATCTTTTGATTATGAATCGCATTTTAATATAAGAGCAGAATATTTAAAAAAGAATACCGAAACAGGTAAACTAGAAGACAGTTTTAATTCGCCTCACCTTACCATAGTTCCAGAAAAACAAGCAATTTATTTAGATGGCAAAAAAGCCTTTATACAATTTTTTAAAGAAAACAGCAGAGAAGCCAGATTAAAAGCAAAAGTAGATCCTTATAAAATGCAACCTGCAAAACTTTATTTTACAATAACTAAAGAAGGAAAGATTAAAAATGCCAGATTAAACAGAACTTCAAATTACCAAATAGTAGATAAAAACATGTTAGAAATAATAGAAAAACTACCAGGAAAATGGAAACCAGCAGAAAATAGTAAAGGCGAAAAAATGGAGCAAGAATTTGCAGTCTCTTTTGGATTATTAGGTTGCTAAACACATATAAACAACAAACAAATTATAAAAGGAATTACATAAAATGTAGTTCCTTTTTTTTGGTTACAATTGAAATTATTCCGAACTTCATACGACTATAACACAACAACACCATTGTCATGAATAAACTAGCATTTATTATTACCTTATTTTTTGTTTGTAGTGTTTTAAATACACAAGCACAACAAACTATAAACTCAAAAAAATCTTTTGTAAAATTTAATATTACTGGAGGAGGGTTTTTTAAAGTTAAAGGCACTTTTACAGGAATGCAAGGAACTTTTAATTTAGACACAAATTCTTTAGAAGAATCAAACTTTAACATATGTATAGCAGCAACTACAATTAACACAAAAAACAAAAAGAGAGATGCACACTTAAGGGATCCCGATTTTTTTAATGTAGAAAAATATCCAGAAATTTGTTTTACCTCGAGTACAATTACTAAAACTGCTAACAGCTATATAACCAAAGGAGAACTTACGTTACATGGTGTAACAAAAACGGTAGAAATACCTTTTACATTTACCAATAACACGTTTAAAGGAAACCTAATTATTAATAGATTCGATTATAAACTAGGAGAAGATTTTGGCACCTTTCGTGTAGGTAAAGAGGCAAAAATAACAATAGAATGTGTTGTTAATTAGCAGCTTACTTTTTGCCTGTTACTTATTTTCTATTAATTTAGCAAAAAACTATAAAAATGCAACAAAAAAACCTACTTCTTAAATTTGCGATTATCTGCTTACTATTTAGCAATAATGCCTTTTCCCAAACCTATAACAGTTTTTATGGCAATGTTGTTAGCAATGTATCTGCAGCCAATATATTAGCCGATTTAAATAGTTATGAAAACTTAGGTGTAAAATCGCTTGGTTCTACACAATTAGTAAATGCAGAAAACTGGATAACACAACGGTATTCGGATTTAGGATATACAGATGTAGTAATACAAACTTTCCCATATTCGCAATCTGGAACAAGTAATAATATTATTGTTACCAAAACAGGAACTACTTACCCAAATAAGTACATTATACTAGATGCACATTACGATACAATAAACGGAACAGGAACTAACGATAATGGTAGCGGAACTGCGTTATTATTAGAAGTTGCCAGATTACTACTAAATGTAGAAACCGAGTATTCTATTAAATTAATACATTTTAGTGGTGAAGAAAATGGACTTATAGGAAGCAGTTATTATGTGAACAACACAGTAAATACCGAAAACTTAGATATAAAATTGGTTTTTAATATTGATCAAGTTGGTGGCACAAGTGGCGAACCAAATAATAAAATTTATTGCGAAAGAGACCAAAGTAATCCACAAAGTAATAATGCTGAATCTGCTACTATAACAAACATATTAGCGAATTGTATGGAATTGTATTCAAGTCTGGATACTGTTATATCGCATGCTTATGCTTCCGATTATGTTCCTTTTGAAAATAATGGAGAAATAATTACTGGTTTGTATGAATACGATGAGTCTCCATACAGTCACACATCGCAAGACGTACTTAGTAATATGGATCCCGACTATTTGTATGAAGTTACAAAAGGAGCCTTAGGAGCATTATTAGAATTTGCAATAGCTACTACTTTAAGTACACCAGATTTTACAACCCAACAAATTGATATTTACCCTAACCCAAGTTCAACTGGAATTATTAATTTAAATATTCCTGAGGCAAATACAAACAATACATCTTTAACTTTATATACCATTTTAGGAAAAAAAGTATATTCAAAAAACAATTTAACATCTAACGAAAAATTAGATTTTAAAAACTTACAAAAAGGAGTTTATTTAGCTACTATTGAAATAGGAAATAAAAAAATTACTAAAAAAATAGTTTTAAACTAAGGCTACTTTAAGTATAAAAAACTCCCAAATACAGTATGGTATTTGGGAGTTTTTTTATGTGTGATTTTTAAAAGGAATCTTATTATAATCCTAGTACCTCTTTACCTTGTTCAAAAACTACATCTACAGGAATATTTGCAGCTCCTAAGCGGTCTAAATCTGCTTGTAATGCATTAGAAATAACTCCTTTTTCGGCAACTAAATTTGCAACACCTGCATAATCGCCATTACCTTGAAGAGTTAATATAAGCTTAGACAAATCTTTCATTGCCATTTCCATTTTATCAAAATTCACAGTAAACGTTCCATTTTCGTTTCTGGTAAAAGCACCTTTTTCTTTAAAGAAATTAAATCTAATCATATTTGCTTTTCCATGTGCAGAAGATGCTCCAAAACGTACCGAACGAAAAATTCCTGCCATAAAAGTCACCATATTATCTTTTAAATCTTCGGTTAATTCTCCTTTAGCATATAGTTGCTCTATCATGTATAAACCAAGTATATCTGCTTTACCTTCTTCTAATGCAGAAGCGTGTTCTTTTAAAGCTTCACGAACAGTACCTTTATTATTTATTGTGTTTTTTATACCTAAACCATGCGCAACTTCATGAAACATTGTATTTGCAAAAAAGGCATCGAAAGTTATATGTTTGCGTTGGCTTTCTTCAATTAAAACCTTAGATATAGGCAATAATATTTTATCGAATTTTGCTTGCATGGCATTTTTAAGTTGCAGCCTTCTTGTTCCTTTTTGTAACTGTACTTCTTCGTCGTTTGGTAAGTTAATAGCTATTGTTTTACTTCCAGAATTACAATCGCCAGCATAAAAAACTACATCGTAAGCATTTAAATCGCTATCGGTTCCTGGAGTTTCTTTTTTATAAGCCTCTGGTACAGGCAAACCTTTTTGTAGTTCTGGCAAATAGGCCGAAAATTTTGCTAATCGTTCACTCCAAGCTTGGTCTTTAATAAGTACATAGCCTTCATGTGCAGCTTTGTTTCCAAAAAGTTGATCTTCGTAAGTTTCTATAGGGCCAATTACAATATCTAATGTATTGGTTTTCATGTCCATCCAAGCCATATCACTTTCTTGGTATTGATCGTTTAATAAGGCTTGCGCACGCAGTTCTAAATATTTTTTTAAGCCTTCATCTTCCGCAAGTTTAGATGCTTTTAATAGCAACTCCGAAACTTCTTTTACTTCGCTTTCAAATTGTTTATGGTATGGTATAGAAAATAATTTTCCGCTTTCATCGCGACGAATAAAATTATAAATACTGGATTTATTGGTAATAGTAGCAGCTTCAAATTCTGCTTTAGTCATATCTGCTGGGTAGAAATTTGCACCTGCTGGTTTTTCCGAAACGCCTGTAACAAAAGGTTTGTTATTATCTAATCTGTCCCATGGTCCATAATTTATATTTACATATTTCTTGGTATTGGCATCTGTTATACTTTTTAATAACGCATCGCAATCGCCATAAGATTCATACCAAAACAAATCGTTCATTTTATTTGCTGCATCTATTAATAAAGGAAGCATTTGGCGTTCTTTATTTGATAACACAGCTAAATCTGCTGTTAATTTTACCGTTACATACTTATTTAAATTTTGTTGCATTTTTGTTGGCTGTATTTGCACTTCGTTATTTTCTTTTTTTTCTTCTTTACAAGAATTCAGAAAAACTATTGCCAATAAAAGGATTGTAGCTCGTTTCATAGGTTTAAAAATTAAATTTAATCAAAGATAAACTTTTTATTATAGTTATTAATTTGTTAATTTATACATTGAATTAAGATGTTTTTAAACTTTTGCACGTTTATTGAGTCTTATTAAGTATAAATAATTAAAAAAAAATAAGATGAAAAATTTAGTTTTTGTTTTAATGGCTTTAATTGCCTTACAAACTACAGCACAAGAAAAAAGAGAAGCTACACAAGTAGACCGACTTAACCAAAGAGCAGATATACATGTAAAAGAAATGACTCTAGCTTTAGACTTAAACGAAAAACAGCAGAAGCAAATTAAAGCGATGTATTTAGATAGAATTAATAATAATTCTAAAATGAGAGCTGAAAAACGCAAAGAAGTTGCTATTAAAAAAGCAGAAATAAACAGCCAACGTATGGAAGCTAAAAACAAAAGGTTAGATAGACAGATTGCTTTAAAAGCAAAAATGAAAGATATCCTTAATGCAGAACAATACACCAAATGGGAAGCTATAATTGCAAGTAAGAGCAAAAAATACAAAAACAAGAAAAAAAGAGAATTACATAGAAAATAAGTAGTTTCTATGTCTATAAAAAAAAGCAGCTTTTAATCAAGCTGCTTTTTTTTTATAATTGTTTTACAACAGCTGCAACTGCTTCTATTGTTTTATCTAAATCTTTATAAGTTAAAGCATCTGTTATAAACCATGTTTCAAAAGCACTTGGTGCAATATAAACCCCTTGGCTTAACATGCCATGAAAAAAGCGTTTAAACGTTTCATTATTTCCTATAGCTGCTGTTTCAAAATTTATAATTTGTTCTTCTGCAAAATGCACAGATATCATAGAACCAACTCTATTTATGGTATGAGCAACATTATTGTTTTCTAATACTTGTGCGATTCCTTTATGTAAGTATTCGGTTTTACTTTCAAGTCTATTATAAATTTCCGGATCGTTATTTAACGTTTCTAGCATGGCTAATCCAGCTGCCATTGCTAAAGGGTTTCCGCTTAATGTTCCAGCTTGATAAACTGGGCCTAGAGGAGCTAAATAGCTCATAATCTCTTTGCTTCCTGCAAAAGCACCAACAGGTAATCCTCCACCTATAACTTTACCAAAACATACTAAATCTGCTTTTATATCAAAAAGCTCTTGAGCTCCTCCTTTTGCTAGTCTAAAACCAGTCATTACCTCATCGAAAACAAGCAATATATTATTTGCATCGCATAAAGCTCGAAGTGCATTTAAAAAGTTTTTTGCTGGAGGTATACATCCCATATTTCCAGCTACTGGCTCAATTATTATACAAGCTATTTCGTTTTTATTAGCTTCTACTATTTCTTTTACGTTTTCAATATCGTTATATCTTGCAAGCAATGTATCTTTTGCAGTACCTTGGGTTACTCCAGGACTATTAGGAGCTCCAAAAGTAACTGCACCACTTCCTGCTTGAATTAAAAACGAATCGCTATGACCATGGTAACAGCCAGCAAATTTTATTATTTTATCTTTTCCAGTAAAACCACGTGCTAACCTAACAGCGCTCATACAAGCTTCTGTACCAGAATTCACAAAACGTATCATGTCTATATTTGGTACCATAGAAACTGCTAATTCAGCAATTTGCGTTTCTATTTCGGTTGGTGTACCAAACGATGTTCCTTTTTTGGTTTTTTCTACTACAGCATCTACTACAGGTTGAAATGCATGACCAAGTATCATTGGTCCCCAAGAATTTATATAATCTATATATTGGTTATTATCTTCATCTGTTAAATAAGCACCACTGGCTTTTTTAATAAAAATGGGGGTTCCTCCTACTGCTTTAAAAGCACGTACTGGAGAATTAACACCTCCAGGAATAACTTGTGCTGCATTAGTGAATAATGCACTACTACGGGAATAATTCATAAAAATTTAATAGTCTTTAGGTAATGGTTTTACAAATAACACTTGTCCTATAAATAAGTTTGTATCTTCTAAACCGTTTAATTCTTGAAGTTCTTTTACCGATATTTTATATTTTCTTGCTATAGCATATAAAGTATCTCCTTTTCCTACTACGTGTTTATCGCTATTTGCTGTTTTTTTTCCTAAAACGTTAGCATCAAATTTATCTAATTGGTAACGCTCAATTAAACTAATTAATTTTTGCGGATATTTTCTATCGGTTGCATATCCTGCTGCACGAAGTCCTTTTGCCCAGCCAGCATAATCATCTTTTTTTAAATCGAAAAGTTTGCTATAGCGTTTTCTTCCTGTTAAAAATAACGAATGATCGCGAAAAGAATATTTCGCATTATTATATTTTCGGAAACATTCTTGTGCAGCATCATCGTCGTGATAAATTTTTGCTCCAGTCCAATCATGACATTTTATACCAAAATGATTATTTGCCTTTACAGCTAATCTAGCTTTACCAGAAGCAGACTCAAGAATTCCCTGTGCCAATGTTATACTTGCAGGAATGCCGTATTTACGCATTTCATCTTGTGCAATATCGCTATAAATTGCAATATACTCGTCTGTAGGTGTTGCATAAACTTCTGGAGTTTCAACAACTACTACTTTCTTTTTAGGCTTGGTTTGTGTTTGTTTTTTTGTAGTTTTCTTTTTTGTTGTTTTTACTGTTCTAGGTTGTTTCTTTGTTGCTACTTTTTTGGAAGAACCACAGCTAAAAGCAAAGGCAAAAACTAAACATAATAATATTGTTTTTTTCATTTTTTTATTGAATAATGGGCAACCCTTTTTTTTGTAATTTCACATTCATTCCAGTAACACCTTGTAATCCACCAGTATGTATTGCTAATATTTTAGAATGCTTCGGAAAATAACCAGATGCTATTAATTGGTATAATCCAAACATCATTTTTCCAGTATAAACTGGATCTAAAGGAATGCTTGTGTTTTTTTTAAATTGATTTATAAATTGAATTAATTCTGCATTAACTTTTGCATAACCTCCAAAATGAAAATCTGTAATTAATTCCCAATTAGTTTTCTTTGCAAACTTACTAATTTCTTCTTTTAAAAAGCTTCCTTTTAATGCAGGAAATCCTAGAATTTTTTGATACTTATAACTGGCATTAATAATTCCAGAGATTGTTCCTCCTGTTCCTATTGGGCAACAAATATAATCGTAAATAGCATCTTCAGTATTTAGTATTTCTTCACAACCTTTTACTGCAAGTGTATTTGTGCCTCCCTCTGGAATAAAATAAAAATCGCCAAATTTAGTTTTTAATTCATTTAAGAAAGGTTGGGTGTTTTTTAATCGGTAATCTGTTCTACTTACAAAATAAAATTGCATACCGTTTTTTTGAGCAAAACTTAAAGTAGGGTTGTCACTAATTTTATTTGCTAATTCTTCTCCACGAATTACGCCAATTGTTTTAAATCCGTACCCTTTTCCTGCTGCTGCTACTGCTGCAATATGATTTGAAAACGCACCACCAAATGTTAGTAAAGTCTCTTTATTTTTAAGCCTAGCTTCTTTTAAATTATATTTTAATTTACGCCACTTATTACCAGAGACTATAGTATTATTGAGATATTCTTTTTTTATATATAACTGAATATCAGCGCTTAAAACTATTTTATCTATTAAATGCATCTTTTTATCGAATAATTAGCAATATACTATTAAAGCATAAAATATTGTTATACATTTAGTAGTAATACTTACAGATATTATATTTTTTTTGAATCCTCCCTAGGTAACTGTAGCTTTTTTAATAGCACTATTTATTAATAAATATTGTTAAGATGAAAAAGTCATTCCAAATTCCAATTATTTTATTTTTACTATTTATTGCATTTCCTTGTTCTACTTTCGCGCAAGGTGCAAACTGTGCTAGTGCCGTACTAGTAAATGTTAATACAAATTATGGTGGTATTCTACCTTCAAATAATATAAACGTAAATCTATCTTGTGCAACAATTAGGAGAAATGGTTGGGTTCGTTTTGTTGCAACTTCAAGTACAGTTACAATAACTCAAGCCCCTAGAGGATCGTGGTTTGACCCTAGCATTACAGCTTATTCTGGTGCCTGTGGTACATTAACAGAAATAGGGTGTGTAAATGCTGCAGGAAATGGCGGAACCGAAAACCTTGTAGTAAATGGTTTAACTGTTGGCAATACATACTATGTAAGAATTGGAGGAATACATAATTGGGATTATAACTCTTGGGCGTTTGGAACTTTTTCTATAACCGCTAATCCAGATAATGACTTATGTGCAAATGCAACTACATTAAATTGTGGAGATATTAATGTTTTTGGATCTAATAATGGCTCCTCGAATATTGCTCATGGTACTGGGTGTACTTTAGGGAATTATGGGGTTTGGTATACTTTTGTTGGCGATGGGCTTCAAACTACAATTATTACTTCAGCAGAACCAGGATCGGACCCAGAGATGGCTATTATGTCTGGATCTTGTGGCTCTTTTAGTACAATAACATGTGAAGATGATACTGGATCAGGCGGAGTCGAATCTTATACTATTAACACCGTTAACGGAACAACATATTATATATATATCGCAGATTATTTTGGTGCTTATTTAGTCGATTTCACAATTTCCAGAACTTGTATCACTTCTTGTAACAATACAACTACTCCATTACATACAGATTTGGCTTGCCCTTCAGTAATCGCTGCAGATACGCTTGGTAATAACCCTGCAAGTTTAGATTATTGTGCTGGCGATACAAGCATCGATTTAGAAGCCACCTATTTAGATATTGGAGACACGTCTTCTTATACCGTTACCGATATTAGTGGTACTGCTCCTCCATATAATTTTGGCTGTTTAGCAAACCAAGTAAGTGTCGACGACGACGACGTTTTTTCTCCTGTTGTTAACCTTCCTTTTACTTTTTGCTTTTATGGTCAAACCTATAACTCTTGTGTTATAGGCTCTAATGGAATTATTAGCTTCGATACAAGTTTAGCTAATTCGCAATCTGGTTGGGAAATTAATTTTAATATCCCTAATGCCGTAAATGCTTCTGCTTATGAAACATTTTGGTGGGGAACAATACGAAATGATTATGGATTTGGACCATCCATTTATGGTGCACATTATGATATTGACCCAAGGTATGGAGGGGAAGTAGGCTGGGAATTAGTAACTCTAGATACTGGATGCCGAGCTTTAATAGCTGCATGGAATGAAGTTCCACTATTTTTAAACTCTGCAATTGGTGACATCTCTAAAAGATACACCAGTATGATGGTGTTATACGAAAACACCAATGTGATAGAAATTTATATTAAAGAAAAAGTAATGGATGATGTTGATCCAAATACTAGCAATATTTGGAATAATGGTCGAGCAACCATTGGCTTACAAAATGCTGCAAGTAACGCAGCTACAGCGCCACCAAACAGAAACGACATTAATACAACATGGACTGCAACAGACGAAGCTTGGCGATTTGTACCAAGTGGAGGTTCTATTGTTTCCTTAAACTGGTATGAAGGTTCTGGAACTGGTGGATTAAATTTAGGATCTACAGATATTGTTACTGTTAATCCTGCTGGAACAACTACCTATACTGCAGCAGTAACCTATACTTTTTGTAATGCGCCAGGTTCTCCTGTAACTATAACCGATGAAGTAACCGTAAACACTAGTGGAAAAAGATGGAATGGAGGAGATAATACTATTGGCCCAAATACAACGCCAGACGATTGGAACAATCCCGAAAACTGGCTAGGAAACAGTATTCCAACTATTAACGATTGCGTATACATACCTACCACAGCTGCAAACCCTAATCCGGTAATTTACGATGATGCTATTGGTTATTGTGATAGATTAATTTTACAACCCAACACATCTTTAACTCTAGAGAGTGACACAGACCCAACAAACCCACAACCTTTTAGTGCTAACCCAACAGCAGCAGCATTAACCGTACAAAATAACATTATATTAAACGGTAACTTAACGCTAGAAGACGATGCTAGTTTGGTACAAATAAGTAACGCTGCTAGCAATTCTGGTTCTGGGCAAGTAACTATTAGTAGAAATTCTGCTCCTGTTATTAGTTCCGATTATATTTATTGGTCATCTCCAATCGCTAACTATACTCTTAATGGATTACCAGGAAATGCAACTTACCAATGGTTACCAACACAAGCTAACGGAACCGCTGGATTACATGGAAATTGGGACAATGCTTCTGGAGCAATGCCAATAGGAAAAGGATTTATTAAAAGAGCAGGTAGCAATAATGCAAATGGTGTTAGTGCTATATTTAATGGAACTATAACAAATTTAAACAATGGTAACTTAAGCACTTCTATAAGTAGTGGTACTTGGAATAGCGGAACCTATCAAGGCCTTGGGTATAACGGCACATCGAACACTACATTAGCAACTAACGAAGACGATAATTTTAATTTAATAGGAAACCCATATCCTTCTTCTTTAAATGTAAAAGCTTTCCTTACTGCTAATTCAAATATCGAAGGAAACGTACGTGTATGGACGCACGGTACACCAATTGGTGCTAGCGGAACAGATCAATTCTATCAAGACTATGCAAATAATTATTCTGTAAACGACTACATTACTTATAATTTAACAGGGGCTACCATACAAAATGGTTTCCATGGAAATATTGGCACAGGGCAAGGCTTTTTTGTACTGATGAAACATGGCGAAACACCAAATCCTGGTATGGTAAATTTCACGAACGATATGCGTTATTATGGGGCTAGTCCATTTTCTCATTATGGAAACAACCAATTTTATAAAACAAATAATACTTCAAATAAAGATGAAAACGGAGAAGCACATCGCATTTGGTTTAGTTTAGTATCGCCAGACGAGCAAGAAGTTTATAATATGCTAATAGGATATATAGAAGGAGCGACAAACGATAACGATAGAATGTTTGACGCAGCAAGTACCGATTATAATGCCATGAATATATTTTCTATACTAGACAATCAAAGAATGGTAATACAAGGCCGTGCTTTGCCTTTTAACGAAAACGACGAAGTTCCAATTGGCGTTATTACAACATCGACAGGAATTCATACCATAGGTATAAACTCGGTAGATGGCCTTTTTCTAGATGAAACCCAAAATATATTTTTAGCAGATTTAGAACTAGGAATTGTTCACGATTTGCGTGCAAACCCTTATACTTTTATGGCAACTCCAGGGCGTCACGATCGCTTTATGCTTCGTTTTATAGATAATAGTTTAGGAATAGACACGGTTAATACCAATAACTATTTATCTATTATTGCACCTAATAACTCTTATATAAAGGTTGTTTCAGAAACTGAAAACATTAAAAGTATAGAAATCTACGATTTATTAGGAAGAGAAATAGTAAACAAAAAAGAAATAAATTCAAAAACATATACTATTGCAAATACAAGCTTTTCAAATAGTGTATATATTGTAAAAGCAACTTTAATTAGTGGTAAATATAAAATACAAAAAGTAGTTTTAAGAAATTAATAATACTTTAAAAAATTTAAAAAGGACCTTGATTTTAAATAATGAAGGTCTTTTTCATTTACATAAGCTTCCCTTTCAAAGGAAATATTTCGATATGCTTCCTGCCAATTTTTAAATTGCATAAACCGAAATAAAAACTCAAAAGCATACATAATATAAAACGGAATAACGAACAACTCCAACTGTTGTTTTAAATGAATTAATTCATGATTTACTAAAACAACATCTGTTTTTAAAGTAGAACACTTCAAAAAAACAAATGGAAAAATTGTAATTCCTTGATATCCTTTAGGCACTAAATATTTTGAAACAAAAATCATATAAAACCCTATTCAAAAATCAATCCAATTTACATTATATTTGTGTAATATGAAGAAAATTATTCCTCTTGAAGAAGGAGATTACTATTTAACACCAGAAGGATATCGTTGTTTCACCGAGCAATACCATTTAAAACGTGGTTACTGTTGTGAGAGTGGTTGCAGACACTGTCCTTATGGATTTAATAAAAAAACAAATTCAATAAAAAAAAAGTAAAATCTAAAATACGTATGACATTTAAAGAACAAATTTTAGAAGGAATTCCAGATATTTTACCACAACCAAAATTGTATGAAGAATCTATAAATCATGCACCAAAGCGTAAGGCCATTTTATCTGACGAAGAAAAAAATCTAGCATTACGCAATGCACTTAGATATTTCGATAAAAAACAACACGCAGCATTATTACCAGAATTTAAAAGCGAACTAGAAACTTATGGTAGAATTTACATGTATCGTTTGCGTCCAGATTATAAAATGTATGCTAGACCAATAGATGAGTATCCTGCAAATTCAAAACAAGCAGCAGCAATCATGTTAATGATTCAAAATAATCTCGATTATGCTGTAGCACAACACCCACACGAATTAATAACTTACGGTGGAAATGGTGGCGTTTTTTCAAATTGGGCACAATACAGATTAACCATGAAGTATTTGGCAGAAATGAATAACGAACAAACACTTGTTATGTATTCTGGCCATCCAATGGGTTTATTTCCAAGTCATAAAAATGCACCAAGAGTTGTAGTAACTAATGGTATGATGATTCCTAATTATTCAAAACCAGATGATTGGGAAAAATTTAATGCGCTAGGTGTTACACAATACGGACAAATGACAGCTGGAAGCTATATGTATATTGGTCCGCAAGGAATTGTTCATGGTACAACCATAACTGTTTTAAATGGCTTTCGAAAAATTAAAAAAGAACCAAAAGGCAATTTATTTGTTACTTCTGGATTAGGTGGTATGTCTGGCGCACAACCAAAAGCTGGAAATATTGCAGGCTGTATTACGGTTTGTGCAGAAGTGAACCCAAAAATCACACAAGTACGACTA
>JBMZDY010000022.1:0-14652 GCA_049614585.1 Oceanihabitans sp. | reverse complement strand
ACTTTTTATTAATCTATTATAGCTTCGTAAATAGCAGCTTGTATATTGGTTCTAATATCTTCGCGAAGCAATAAATTTTTTCCAGCTTTAGGATAAGTTCTATTCGCTAAAAATATATAAACTATTTCCTCTTCTGGATCTGCCCAAGCGTAGGTTCCTGTAAATCCGGAATGCCCAAAACTGGTCATAGAAATACAACCACATGTTGGGCCGGAATCGCCAAGTTGAGGCTTATCGAAACCTATTCCTCTTCTATTATTATTATCGCAATAATAACATGTATTAAACTTATCTATTGTTTCTGGTTTTAAATATCGTTTTCCTCCATAATATCCTTTTTGCAAATACATTTGCATGATTTTAGCAACATCGTTCGCGTTACTAAAAACACCTGCATGACCACCTACTCCACCTTGCATTGCTGCTCCCATATCGTGAACATATCCTTGAATTTTTTGGTATCTATAATAGTCATCTATTTCGGTTGGCACAATATTTCTATTACTTAGTTTATTATTGGGGTTATACATGGTGTTATTTGCACCTAACGATTCGTAAAAATGATTTTGGGCTAACTCGTCTAAAGGTTTGTCGTAATGCTTTTCAATATATTTCTTTAATATATAATATGGTAAATCGCTATAGCGATAACGAAGCCTAGAAAGTAAGTCGGAATCCTTTATTATTTTTTGTATTGAATCTTTATAATCTTTTCGCATATACAATTCGTCTGCTACTTGAATACTATACTCTTTGCTGAATTGCTTTTTATAATATTTGCTGTCTGGGCGCTTAGTAACCGAGTCTAGAGTTGCATAATAAAAAGGTACCCAAGGCTTTAATTGCGCATAATGCGAAAGCATTTTTTTTAATGTAATATTCTTCTTATTAGAGTTTTTATATTCTGGCAAAAGTTTTGAAAGTTTACTATCTAATGATACTATTCCTTGTTCTTCTAATTCCATTAACAATGGTAATGTAGCTAATATTTTGGTTAAAGATGCTACATCGTAGACATCGTTAAATTTTACTTTTTCAGCTTTTTTATTATAGGTATGCTTGCCAAAATTTTTGTTGTATATAACTTTTCCTTTTCTAGCAATTAACAATTGTATTCCTGGTGTCATTTGTGCATTAACCGCATGATTAGCAATAGAATCTACTTTTTTTAGTTTAGACGAACTCATGCCTACGCGTTCTGGTATGGTATACCCCAACCTATTAATTGCATTAAACTGCAAACCATCTCCTTGTTTAAAATTTATTCCAGTAGAAACTGGCAATGTTCCTTTAGCTGGTATTGCTCCAAAAAGTAGCTGTGCAGACTTTTGTTGTGCTATTGTACTGTTTTGGTAGCTTACTATTATACTCTCTATGTTTTCAACAGTTTTTAAATCTAAAAGCGCATAAGGCTTAACAAACACATCTAATATAACGTTGTTGGTTCTAGCTATTTCGTAAAGCCACACCAGTTCTTTGTCTGTAAATTTATAGGATTTCCATGGGTTTGCATTAGAACGATGCAACCCGATAACAACTGTATTATAAGCGTTTAATTTACTTAATAAAACATCTAGTTTTTCTGCTTTAACCTCGTGTACACGAGCATATTTTTGTAATTCTGTTAAAAAAGCGCTTCCGTCTGCATCACCAAATTTTACATATGCAATTTTTTTAGTTTCTAATTGCTGTATAGGTATTTGGTATTGCTTATTTTTTACAACTGTAATCGCATTTTCTATTAATTCTTCGTATAAAGCATCGTCTTTAATTCGGTTTAAATCTGCTACAAGATTATTTGTTCCTATAGGAGAGTATTTATGTAAGCCAACTTTATATTTAGCCATTAATATTTTTTTTACCGAATGTGCTAAACGTGCTTCTGTAATAACACCCTCATTAAATGCAGTAATAAATTTAGCGATTCCTTTTTCTGGATTTTCAGACATAAGCATGACATCGTTTCCTGCTAAAAAGGCCATTAAATCTATTGTTCCGGCTTTATCTATAGTTTTAGATATGTTTCCTTCTACAGCTTTTTCAATATAATCTGCAGCTCCTTTCATGGTTAAAGCATCGGTAAAAATTAAGCCTTCAAAACCCAAACGCTCTTTTAAAATATTAGTTACAATATATTTGGATAAAGAAGATGGAAAACCACTTCTAGTTTCTAAACTTGGTACATTTAAATGCGCTACCATAACACTAGAAAGCCCTTCTTTTATAAGCTTTCTATAAGGATACAATTCTACCGAATCGATTCTTTTTTTATTAAAATTTATAGTTGGCAATGTTTTATGCGAATCGCCCTCAGTATCGCCATGACCAGGAAAATGCTTTGCATTTGCTAAAACACCCGCGCTTTGCATACCTTTCATAAAAGCCATAGCTTTTTCGGTAACATTATCTCTATCTTCTCCAAACGAACGGTTTCCTATAATAGGATTATTAGGGTTTGTATTTATATCTACTACTGGAGCAAAATTAAAATGTACACCAATACGCTTGCAATGCTCTCCTATTTGTCTTCCTGCTTGCTCTACTAATCGATTGCCTTTAATAGCCCCAAGCGTCATGTTCCAAGGGAATGCATAGGTGGAATCTAAACGCATACTTAAACCCCATTCTGCATCCATACCTACTAACAAAGGCGTTTTTGCAGCTGCTTGTAATTCGTTATTAAGTTTTGCTTGTCTTATTGGTCCTCCATTTGAATAGATGACGCCTCCAATTTTTTGGTCTTTAATTAAACTAACAACCTTAGCTTTGTTTTTTGCATCTTGATTAGAAAAAACTTGAACCATAAATAGTTGTCCAATTTTTTCTTGAAGCGTCATGTTACTATATAAGCTATCTACCCATTTTGTTTGTGAAACAGCATCTTTTGCAAGTAATGGATTTGTATCTTTTTCTATTAAAGGTTTTGCGTCTTGTGCTTGACAAGAAATAGAAAATATAAATAATGTAAGTATAGTATATAATGAGCGCATAAAATTGTTTTAACAGTATAGCTTAAAAACTATGCCAAAGTAACATTTTCACAAAGAAGATAAAAGCCTTTATGATATATTTATACAGACAATTATAAACAAATTTAATCCATTATAAACTTAAAGCCTAAAGCAAAGTTATTAGCACGCAAACCAGTTTCTCTTGAGTAATTATTATATTTAAAGTCGATGCTTTTAATACCAAATTTCCAAATGTGTGCCTTTGCAAAAATATCTGTATAACTTACTCCAAAACTAAATTGATTTGCATTATATTTTGACAAGTCATAATCTGAAGTATAAAATTCACTTGTAGATAGATGTTTATTGTAAGGCAAGAAATAATCAGCTTCAGTTTGTTGATAATATCTATAGGAAGGGTAAAGTGTAAACTTATCTGTTATTTTTATAGGCACTTCTAAACTTGCTGTTTGGGAACTAATTCCCCAATCATCAAAATAATATCTATAATAACTACGAAGCGAAATAACTTCATTTACATAATAATTTAAGCGCCCACCAACAGCTATTTTAAAACGTGAGTCTGGTAACCTTTCTATATCATCAGCTTGTAAAAAACCTTGTTGAATATTTGTATCTGCAACATCTGCAAAATAAATACGATGAAAAGGTGTAGATAATAGTCCATTTTGCTGTACAACATCAACTAATAGTGCTCCTTGTAAATTTTTGCTTAATATTTGAGATAAACTTAAGCCTAAAGAATACGAATTTCTGCCTTCATTTGAAAACTCGTTTACTGTACCTCTTAATTCTGAAGGGTAAATGGCATTCCAAGTATCTAGATATACATTTCCAGAAAGAGAAACTTCGGTATTTTTTTTGTTGAAAAGTTTCGTGTAAGAACCACCAAACCCAACAGAAAAATAATCATACTCTGATGAAACAGAAATATTTGCAGACCAAAGATTATTTCTGTTATCTGAACTGTGACTATATGCTCCAGATACATTAAACCAAACATCTGCTTCTGATGCACCTGTAGATGCCTGAAAAGCATCTACATTACCACTACTTCCATCAATAGGATCTACATTACTTGAAGATGCAGATGTATAAGCAGACACACCAATATTTACTGTTAAAATATCATCATCATTTAGTGGCATATTTACCACAATATTGGTAGCTATATCTGTTAATTCCTCAGAACCAATTCCACCAGTTGTCGCTGCATTTTTACCATCTTGAGAATAGTAACTAGTTATAAAATCTACTTCTGTAGTTTCTAAAACGCGTTTTTTATAAACTGTAGTAGAATCTTGTTGTGCAAAAGTATTTCCAATAGAAAATAACACAACAAACATTAATATGTTTTTCATTTATATATTTTTTGAATAATGAGATCCCGTTTTACAACGGGATAAATTCAACTTTCGTTTTTTTAAATAAAAAAACTTGTTTCATTTAATTACAACCACAACCACCTCCAGTTTTTCCTCCATTAGCTCCAGAAGCAGCTTCTCTATATACTTGAAATCTCGTTTCAACTTTATCAATAGTACGAGTAGAAAGTTTCATATCTGGATCGTTAATATTTACTTTTTCATATTCTTTAACAACAACACATGAAGTGCTAAAAATTGCAATCAAACTAATAATTAGTAACTGTTTCATAGTTATTCTATTTTTTTAAAATCAATGTTTTTTGATTTATGTATTTTATTTTCTTCATCAATAATAATACATTCGACTCCTTTTAACTGATTAATAAAATATAAAGCTGTGTCTTTTCCCATTACAAAAACAGAAGTTGCTAATGCATCTGCTAATTCTGCAGATTTAGTAAATATGGAAACACTTAAAATACCTTTACTTGGATATCCAGTTCTTGGGTCTATTATATGAGAATATAATTGGTTGTTGAATTTTACATACTTTTCATAATTACCAGAAGTAACAACTGCACTGTTATTAATAGGCATCCAAGAAAAAACTTTTTGTTTGTTTAATGGGTTTACAATAGCAACCTGCCAATCTTTATTATTAGGTTGTTTTCCCCAAGCATTTAAATCTCCAGATGCATTAATAATTCCAGCTTTTACTCCTTGACTTTGCAATAGAGCTTTTGCTTTATCTGCTGCATAACCTTTGCCTATTGCGCCAAAGCCAATTTTCATGCCTTTTAATTTTAAAAAAACAGTACACGCTTTTTCATTTAAAAAGATATTGTGGTAACCTACTTTTTCTACAGATTTTTTTATTTTTTCTGGCGAAGGCATTGTAGTCATAGAACCGTCAAATTTCCAGATTTTATCCATAGATGCGTAACTAATATCAAAAGCTCCATTGGTTAATTTTGAAATTTTTAGAGCACGTTGTATTAATTCAAATAACTCTTGATCTACTTTTACCGGCTTAATTCCTGCATTTCTATTTATTTCTGAAGTTTGCGAATTAGAATCCCAAGAAGAAATTAATTTTTCTATTCTTGTAATTTCCTCTATAGCAAGAGAAATATATTTGATTCCTTCTGTTTTAGAGCTTGCTACTACTGAAATATCAAAACGACTTCCCATTAATTTTAATGTTTTATTATATACTTCTTGCGAAAAAGTAGATGAAAACATTAAAAAGGTTAATATGAAAAGTAAGTTTTTCAAAAGCTATTTAATTTATTAAAGTAGTTTTCTGGAGTTGATTTTTTATAACCTAATTCACCTAATACTTTTCCTTTTTCGTTTAAAACAACAACAAAAGGAAAGTAACCATTTGGATTATATAATTCGGCTAATTTATTATTGTGATCTTGTAATTCTGGAGATAATTTATTTCCTTTTCTTTTCGGGAAATCTGCTTGCAGCATTACAAACTTATTTTTTGCTAATTCTTGAAATGTTTCTGTACTCCAAACTTCTTTATCTAACTTCATGCAAGGTGCACACCAATCGGATCCTTGAAAAACTAAAACAATTTTTTGATTATTATTGGAAGCTAATTCTTTAGCAACATCATAATTTGTTTGCCATTCTTGTGCAAAACTTGTTACCGAAGTTACTAGCACACCAATTACTAAGATTATCTTTTTCATTACAGAATTTTAATATATAAAGAACGAAAAAGTTTACAATATATTTTGTAACAATTGTTACAAAGCCAAACAAAAAGAAAAGAGAATAAACTTACTCTAACAAATCTATATGTTTATCATGATATCCTAAAAGATACAAAACACCATCTAAGCCAATATTAGAAATAGCACTTTGGGCATTATCTTTTACAGTTGGTTTTGCATGAAAAGCAATGCCTAAACCAGCAAGTGCAAGCATTGGCAAATCGTTTGCGCCATCGCCAACAGCAATGGTTTGGTTAATATGGATACCTTCTTTTATTGCAATTTCTTTTAGGTATTCGGCTTTTTTATTGCCATCTACAATTTCGCCTAAGTAGTTACCAGTTAATTTACCTGCTTCTATTTCTAATTGATTTGCATATACATAGTCTATACCTAATTCTTTTTGCAAGTAATTACCAAAATAAGTAAAACCACCAGAAAGAATAGCTGTTTTAAAACCGTATTTTTTTAAGGTATTAATAAGACGTTTTGCTCCATTTGTAATAGGTAAGTTTACTGCAACTTCTTGTAAAACTTCTTCGCTTAACCCTTTTAAAAGTTGCATGCGTTTTTTAAAACTTTCGTTAAAATCTATTTCGCCAAGCATAGCAGATTCTGTAATTGCTTTTACCTCTTTACCAACACCTGCTAATTCTGCTAATTCATCAATAACTTCGGTTTGAATTAAAGTAGAATCCATATCAAAACAAACCAAACGTCTGTTACGTCTGTAAATATTATCTTCTTGAAAAGCAATATCGACATCGAGTTCGTGCGAAATTTGCATAAATTTCTCAGTAAGTTCGGATTTGTCGTCCAATTTACCACGAATGGATAATTGTATAGATGCTCGTTGATATTCTTCTTCTTTTACCAATGAAATACGACCAGTAAGTCTTTTTACAGCATCGATATTTAAGTTTTTATCGGAAAGAATTTTAGTGACTTGCGCAATTTGCTCTGCAGCTAGTTTTTCTCCTAAAATAGTAACGATGTATCTATCTTTACCTTGAAGGGAAACCCATTGTTCATAATCTTCCAATGAAATAGGTGTAAATTTAGCAGTTACACCTAACTCATATGCTTTAAAAAGCAAGTCTTTTAATACAGCTGCCGATTTTTTTTTAGAATCTATTTCAAACATGAAACCTAAAGAAAGTGTATCATGAATATTTGCTTGTCCTATATCTAATATTTTCGCTCCATAATCTGCTAAAACACCAGTTAAGCTTGCTGTTAATCCAGGCTTATCTTGTCCAGAAACATTAAGTAAAAATATATCGTTAGCCATATTAAAGATTTTTAATTTAAAAATCTACCATGCCAACTTTCGCTAGCTGGAACTTCCCAGTTTTCTTTAAATTCTGCAATATTTGCTACCAAGTTGTTAAATACAATGGTTTTTTTAGAAACGGCTTTATCTTTTGCCATTTTTCTAAATTCGGTAAGTGTTTTGTATGCAATAAATTCTCCTTGTTTGTAGGAAACATTCATTTTATCCATTAAATCTACGTTATACTCTTTTTCTAATTCTTGTATAAAATGTACAGACGCATCTATAGAACAACCTGTTGCCGATTGCTGGTCTTGGTTTAAGCCAATTATAATAAATCGCTTGTATTTTATTTGGAAACCAGCTTGTAGGTCGCTACCATGTGCTGCCCAATTCTCTAAAAATATATTAAGCTTGTTTGAAATCTCTTCAATTTCGTTTTCTGTAAAAGAACGGTTTGCTTGGTAAATCCAAACACGTGATTCTTCGGGTAATTCGTTGAAATTAATTAGCATTAAGTAATAGTATTATAGTAGAGATGCTTCGACTGCGCTCAACATGACATTATTTAAATTAATTGATAGATTCCTGCCTTCGCAGAAATGACAGAGTTTATAAGTTTTGCGAACTAGCAATTAGTTCTGCAATATCCATAACTTTTATTTGTGCTTCTTTTTCTTTTACTTTTACACCATCAGACATCATAGTCATGCAATAAGGACATGCGGTTGCGATAATTTCTGGGTTGGTTTGCAAAGCATCTTCTGTACGAAGCTCGTTTATATCTTTATCGCCTTTTTCTGGTTCTTTAAACATTTGTGCTCCTCCTGCTCCACAACATAATGCTGTTGCTTTGCTACGTTTCATTTCTACAAGGTTTGCGTTTAAATTACTTAATACCTCACGTGGTGCATCATATTCAGAATTTGCTCTACCTAAATAACAAGGATCGTGAAAGGTTATTTGTTTTCCTTTATAATCACTTTCTTTAATGTCTAGTTTTTTAGAGTCTATTAATTGCTTGATAAATTGTGTATGGTGGAGAACTTCATAGTTTCCGCCTAATCCTGGATATTCATTTTTTAAGCAATTAAAGGAATGCGGATCGCAGGTTACAATACGTTTTACTTCATACATATTAAGAACCTCAATATTCATCATGGCTTGCATTTGAAACAAGAATTCGTTTCCTGCTCTTTTTGCTACATCTCCTGTGCTACTTTCTTCTGTACCTAATACTGCAAAATTAACGTTTGCTTTGTTTAGTATTTTTACAAATGCTTTGGTTATTTTTTTTGCTCTATCGTCATAACTTCCAGCAGAACCTACCCAAAATAAAATATCTGGTTGTTTACCTTCTGCCATGAACTCTGCCATTGTTGGTACGTTAAGTATTTCGCTCATTATGTTGTTGTTTTCGGTATTTAATTTTTGTTTGTAACTGCGTTAGCGATTGAGGCATTTGTTGAAGCTCTTTTTTGTTTTTTTTACAAAAAAAGCGACTGCCGAAAGCGCGACCCTCTGAAGCTTTTTCAGCGAAAGCGGGTAACGCCCAAATTATGCTACTCGTTTTTCCAGTTTAATCTGTCTTGTTGGTTGTATGGCCAAGGTGCGCCATTGTTTTCTATATTGGTCATCATGTTGTTTAACTCGGTTGGTGCTGCACTTTGCTCCATAACCAAATAACGACGCATTTCTATAATTATTGACAATGGATCGATGCTTACAGGACAGGCTTCTACACAAGCGTTACAGCTGGTACATGCCCAAATTTCTTCGTTAGAAATATAGTCGCCAAGTAATTGTTTTCCATCGTCTTGAAACTCACCTTTGTTTGCATCTATATTTTTACCAACTTCTTCTAGACGATCTCTAGTGTCCATCATGATTTTTCTAGGCGAAAGCTTTTTACCTGTTAGGTTTGCAGGACATTCGCTAGTACATCTACCACATTCTGTACAGGTGTACGCATTTAGTAATTGCACCCAAGATAAATCTTGCACATCGCTAGCTCCAAATTTTGCTGGAACCTCGTCCTCTGCTCCTTCTGGTGCTGCTGCAAATGGATCTGCATTTGGGTCTAGCATCATTTTTACTTCTGCAGTTACTGCGTCTAAATTGTTTAATTGTCCTTTGTTATTTACGCGTCCGTAATAAGTGTTTGGGAAAGCTAATAAGATGTGTAAATGTTTTGAAAAGTATAGATAGTTTAAGAACACTAAGATGCCTAAAATATGTAGCCACCATGCTGCTCTTTCTATTATTGGAGCGCTTCCTTCTGAAAATAAAGGTGCTAGGTATTGACTTATTATATTACCTGTATTTGCTTCTTGAAAATGTAGGTCTGTTGCATTCATTACTAAGAATAGCGTCATTAAAACCATTTCGAAATATAGAATGAAATTTCCATCGTTTTTTGGCCAACCTTTCATTTCCGATTTCATGAAACGTGCCAGTTTTATTACGTTTCTACGTATCCAGAAAATAGTTACTGCTACTAATACTAAAACTGCTAGAATCTCGAAAGTACCTATTAAGAAACCATAGACTGCGTCTGGTAATACACTAGAAAATATACGATGTGTACCAAAAAGACCATCTATTATTATTTCTAATACTTCTATATTTATAATGATAAAACCTACGTAAACAACAACATGTAGAAACCCAGAAACTGGGCGTTTCACCATTTTGCTTTGTCCTAAGGCAATATTAATCATGTTTTTTAAACGTAGTGATTTGTTATCGCTAACATCTACATCTTGTCCGAGTTTAATATTTCGAACCAATTTTTTTACGTTTCTCGCAAAATAGCCAAAGCCTAAAATTAGTGCTATGGCAAAAAGTATATTTGGTAAGTAATTCATTTAATGGTTGGTTTATTGTCTTTCGTCTTCTGGTTTTACGTAGCCTTTTTTATCTTTTTTACCGAATACAGATACTTTAATATATCTGCTTGGATTAAGTTTAAAGTCTTGTAGTAATTCTTGTAATTGTTGCGAGGCTACTTCTAGGTTATTATAAAGCTCGTCGTCGCTTAGTAATTTACCTAAGGTGCCTTCGCCTTTATCTAAATCGGCAAGTAGTGTATTTACATTTAATAGTGTTTGGTCTAGTGTTTTAACAGTTTTAGATAGCTCTACATCTTTTAAATCGCTAGAAAGCGTAGCTAAGTCGTTAGATATTTTATCGAAATTACTTATTACAGAAGTTAAGCTTTTGTCGTTTTTGGCTATTAAAGAATTAAAGGAAGTAGATAATGTTTTAAACGATTTTATGGTTTCGTTTAATTCGCCAATTGCACTTTTTAATCCTTTTTCGGAATCGTCTTTTACTATTTTGTTTAAACTGATAAGCAGAGAATCTGCAGACTGTAAAGTACCATCTAATCCAGAGCTTAATCCAGAAAAATTACTTGTTAGGCTTTTTACTAAACCTTCTTCTACTTCTGAAGCTAAGAAATCGCCATTTACTGCTGTTTCGCCTTGTGGTGCAGGAATAATTGCTATCCCGTTTCCGCCCATAATACCTAATTCGTAAAGTCTTATTTTACTTTCTTTAGAGAATTTTAATTCGTTATCTATAGTAAAAGCTACTCTTGTTTTTCCAGATTCGAAATCGTATTTTATACTATTAATTTTCCCTACAATATTTCCTTTTATAGTTACAGGAGAAGACGAAGTAAGTGCATTATAATCGAATTCGGTATAAAATTCACTTTTAGATTGAAAGATATTAATTCCTTTTAAATAATTAATTCCTACAATTAAGAATAGTATTCCTAATATTACTAAAATGGCAGTTTTTACTTCTCTAGATAACTTCAAATTAAAAGGCTTTGGTTACAAAACAAAATTAGAAATAAATTTATAAAGTATGGCTTTAATTTACACTTGTTTTTAAGGCTTTCTCAAGGCTTATTTTTTTTCCATCTTTAAAAGCTACTATAAAACAGGATTTATAACCCTTATTTTTTGCATGACTTTGTAATTGCTTTGCTATGGTGTAATTAGACGTATAGCCGTAAAAATACTTGAATAGCTTGGCTTCTTTATTTCTTGAAACATCTTTAAGGCCTTTAAAGTTGTATGGTTTTGGCTCTAATTTTCTAGAGCTTGCTGCTATTTGTACTTTAAAAACTATATTGTTGTAAATCTCTTCTGGTAATGTTGGGTCTATAGTTATTTGTTCGTCTTCGGTAAAAACAATATCGCCAACATTTTGATCTAAGGCTTTTTTATAATCTAATATTGCATTTTTTATTGCAGTAGACATTCCTTTTTGTCCTTTTTTAGAATTTAAATATGCGCCTTCGTTTTTATAGGTTAAAAACCCGGTTTCTATTAAAACACTTGGCATATAAGTATTGTGTAATACCCAAAATCCTGCCTGTTTTACACCTCTGCTTTTTCGTTTTAGCTTATTTTTAAAACTATTTTCTACTAACTGAGCTAGTTGTATACTTTGGTCTAAATATTCTTCTTGAATTAAGGTAAGTCCAATAAGTGATTCTGGCGAGTTTGGGTCGAAGCCTTCGTAGTGTTTATCGTAATTATCTTCTAAATAAATTACTTCGTTTTCTTTTTTTGCTACTTCAAAATTACGCTCGTTAGCATGTAACCCAAGTACAAAAGTTTCTGTTCCATGTGCTTGATTTTTAAATGCATTACAGTGTACAGAAACAAACAAGTCGGCATCTGCATTATTAGCAATAGCAGCGCGATCTCTTAATTTAATAAATACATCGGTTTTTCGAGTATAAATAACTTTTATGTCTGGGTTTTTTGCTAGTTCTGCTCCAACACCTAAAACAATTTTTAAAGCGATACTTTTTTCATAATACCCATTTCCTCTATTTCCAGAGTCGTGTCCACCATGTCCTGCATCTAAAACTACTACAAACTTATCGTTTTGTTGTGCAAAGGATTTTAAATTATTTCCAAAAAATAGTATACAAGTGATACCTATTAAAAAATATAGTTTTACTTTCGTTTTCATAAAATATTTAACTTATTATGAATTGGTTTATTTTAATTTGCTTAATATTAAATTAATCATAAAAAATATATGTAATTTTGGCAATTCAAAAACCGAGCCATACTTTTACAAAAATACATTAAAAGCGTTGCGTACAAATAACTTTCAAATACTTTTTGCCTTAAGTTTTACCATGTTTATTAACATGTGTGGCTTTGCTCAAGACAGACCCAATTCTGGTGGCGAAATAAAACCTGTAAAATCGAAAGACAGCATTACTGTTAGTGCGAAAGATATTATAGGTGGAAATGAAACAGAAAATACGCAAGAAATTTCAGAAAAAGGATCTGGAACCGTAAAAACCGATTCGGTAAAACCGAAAGAATTTTTAACTACTACTGTTACTTATAAAGCTACCGATTACACTTCGTTTAACCGTAAAGAGCAAAAATTATATTTGTACAACCAAGCAGAAATTTACTATGACGACATGGAAATTAAAGCTGGTATTATTGTAATTGATTATAGTAAAAACGAAGTTTATGCTGGCCGTATAAAAGATTCGCTTGGCGAGTACACACAGCATCCTGTATTTAAACAAGGTGCTAATGTTGTAGAGCCAGATTCTATTCGTTTTAATATAGATACTAAAAAAGCTTTAATTTTTAATTCTAGAACCGAACAGTCTGGAGGCTATTTTGATAGTGAAATTTCTAAAAAAGAAAACGACTCGGTTTACTTTGTAAAAAACGCAAAATTTACAACTTCAGAAAACCGGGAAGACCCAGAATATTACTTTTTAATTCGAAAAGGAAAAGTAGTACCAAACGAAAAAATTGCAACTGGACTAACTAACATGTTTATTTATGGTGTACCAACACCTATTGGTTTGCCTTTTGCCTATTTTCCGCTAACCAAAAAGCAAACCTCTGGAGTAATATTCCCCAGTTTTGGTGAAGAAAATAGACGTGGATACTTTTTGCAAAATGGTGGTTATTATTTTGCTATTAGCGACTACCTAGACCTTGCTGTATTAGGAGATTATTATACAAATGGCAGTTATGGTATGCGTTTGCAAAGTGCTTATGCGGTTCGTTATAAATTTAATGGAAATTTAGGATTTCGTTACGAAAACATTATTAATAGCGAACGTGGTTTTCCAGATTACTCTAAATCTACAATATATAATATACGTTGGTCGCATAGTCAGGACGCAAAAGCAAATCCTAGCTCCCGTTTTTCTGCTTCGGTAAACTTAGGTAGTAGTAAATATTACCAAACATCTATAAACCAAATTAATTTACCAAGTACGCAAAACAACACGCTTGCTTCTTCTATTTCATATTCTAAAACTTTTTCTGGTGAGCCACAAGTAAACTTTAGTGCTACAGCAACCCACTCGCAGAATACTAATACCGAACAAATAAACATGACCTTACCAACCATACAAGCAAGTGTTGGTAGAATGTTTCCATTTGCATCTAAAACAGGTGGTAAAAAAGGAATTATTCAGAATATAAATTTTCAATATAATCTAAGGGCAGAAAACAGAGTAAATACTACCGATTCCCTATTCTTTAAAAAAGAAATGTGGGACGATGCAAAAAACGGGATTCAGCATAGCATTCCATTATCCACAAATTTTAAAGTTTTTAAACACTTTAGCTTAAGTGCAAGTACCAATTACCAAGAAAACTGGGTTTTTAAAACTAATAGAAAGCGTTACGATACCGAGTTAGAAGAAATTATTACTACCGAGAAAAATGGTTTTGACGCTTACCGAACATATAATTTTACTTCCAGTTTAGGAACCACAGTATATGGAATGTTTAATTTTGAAAAAGAAGGGCAAGACAAAAAAATAAAAGCCATTCGTCATGTAATTCGTCCTTCAATAAGTTATAATATAAACCCAGCTTTTGATACGTATTACGACACTGTAGAAGTAGTAGATGCAGATGGAAATACAAAAGAAGACTATTCACGTTTTGAAAACTCGTTATTTGGATCGCCAAACAAAAATTTTTCTAGCAATTTAGGTATTAATGTTTCTAATAATTTTGAAGCCAAAGTACGTAGTAAAGACAGCACAGCAACCGAGCCAAAAAAAGTAATTCTATTAAACAATTTAAATTTTTCTACATCGTATAATTTTGCAGGCGATTCGCTACAATGGAGTCCGCTTCGTATTACTGGTGGCACCCAGATTTTAAACAATGAGATGACTATAAATTTTGGTGCAACTTTAGATCCATATGCATTAGATAATAATAATCGAAAAATTGACGCTTATAACATAAATAATGGCGGAAGTTTATTTAGACTAACAAATGCTA
>JBMZDY010000021.1:0-14752 GCA_049614585.1 Oceanihabitans sp. | reverse complement strand
AGGTTTCTTTTATCATTCTTGGCGATACCCAACGCAATAAATTTTGCGCAGATCCTGCTTTATCGTTTGTTCCAGAAGCTCTTGCTCCTCCAAATGGTTGTTGGCCTACAACAGCTCCAGTTGGCTTGTCGTTTATATAGAAGTTTCCAGCACAGTTTTGTAATGCATCTGTTGCTTCTGTAATAGCATATCTACAGGTAGATAATATTGCTCCAGTTAAGGCATATTCACTTGTTTGATCTACTAATTTTAGTGTTTCTGCATACGCTTCGTCTTCATATACATATATGGTAATTACTGGGCCAAAAAGCTCAGTACACATGGTTGTATATTTAGGATCGCTAGTAACTATTACTGTTGGCTCTATAAAGTAACCCTTACTTTTATCGTAACCACCACCAACAATTATTTCTGCATTAGCATCTGTTTTTGCTTGGTCTATATATTTTGCAAGTTTATCGAAAGAACCTTCGTGTATTACAGCTGTTACAAAATTGCTCATATCTGCTGGCGAACCCATTTTAAAAGACTGTACATCTTCTATAACAAATTGCTTTACATCTGCCCATAAACTTTTTGGTATATATGCTCTGGAAGCCGCACTACATTTTTGTCCTTGAAATTCGAAAGCTCCACGAGAAATAGCAGTTGCTACTTGTTTGGCATTTGCCGATTTGTGTGCTACTATAAAATCTTTCCCTCCGGTTTCACCTACAATTCTTGGGTAGGTTTTATAGGTATGTATATTATTACCTATTTGTTTCCATAATTCTTTAAAAATAAAAGTAGAACCTGTAAAATGCAATCCTGAAAAATCTGGACTTGCTAATACTGTATTAGTAATCATTACAGGATCTCCAAATACAACATTAATTACACCATCTGGCACACCAGCTTCTTTAAATACATCCATTATAATTTTTGCAGAATATATTTGACTATCACTAGGTTTCCACACTACAACATTACCCATCATTGCCATACAAGCAGGTAAATTTGCTGCAATTGCTGTAAAGTTAAAAGGTGTTACCGCATAAGTAAACCCTTCTAACGGACGATATTCTACACGGTTCCAGGCATCGCTTGTGCTTTCTGGTTGCTCGTGATAAATATCTGTCATAAACTGTACGTTAAATCGTAAGAAGTCGATTAACTCACAAGAAGCATCTATTTCTGCTTGATGTATTGTTTTAGATTGCGCAATCATTGTTGCTGCATTTATTTTTGCTCTATATGGTCCAGCTATTAATTCGGCAGCTTTTAAAAATATCCCTGCGCGTTGTTCCCATGGCATTAGCGACCATGTTTTTCTAGCTTCTAATGCAGTAGCTATAGCTTGATCTACATGCGTTTGTTCTGCTAAATGATAAGTACCAACAACATGTTTGTGGTCGTGTGGCGGAGACATTGTTCTGGTATTTCCAGTAACTACATCTTTACCATTAATATACATTGGCACATCTACTTGGCTGTTATACATTGTTGCATATGCTTCTTGCACAGCATCGCGCTCTGGGGTTCCTGGAGCATAGGTTTTAACAGGTTCGTTGATTGCAATTGGTACGTTAAAAAATCCTTTTCCCATGATAAGTTTGGTTTTTAATTTTAAAATTTAATGGTATCCTTTATTAAATTAGGATCCTTTTTAAGATTGCAAAGTTACAATATTTTTAATGATATTTTTTGTAAGTTGCCAAACAGATTACATACTATATAAACATGTGTACCGTAAGTATATTTCCTATAGGTGAAAATGATTTTGTTTTAACTTCTAATAGAGATGAAGCACCAAATCGTATTTCACTTCCTCCTAGTTTTTACTCCATAAATGCTACTAGAATGCTTTTTCCTAAAGACGAAAAAGCTGGTGGAACTTGGATAGGCGTTAGCGAAAAAAACAGGTTAATTTGCTTATTAAATGGTGGTTTTACAAAACACAAAAGGCAAGAAGTCTATAAGCTTAGCCGTGGAATTATTGTTACTAATTTATTATCTGCTAGTAACATTGTTACTGCAATTTCTAATTTTGACCTGAATAACATAGAACCCTTCACAATAGTTATAGCAGATTGGAATACCCAATTGCAGTTTTACGAATTGGTTTGGGATGGTACGCAAAAACATTTTAAAGAACTTCCTAAAGAAGCTCGAATCTGGTCTTCTGCAACTTTATACACTAAAAGTATGAAAGAGGAACGCAAACTTTGGTTTGAAATATTTAAAAATAATACTCTTTTAAATGCGACTAATACATTACAGTTTCATAAAAACACGCAAAAAAACAATGCCGAATATGGTGTAATTATGGATAGAGGTTTTGTTAAAACCACAAGTATTACGCAAGTTGTAAAAACTAAAAACCAGATTTCAATGCGTTTTGAAAATCTAGACAGCAATACAGTCGCGAATACTTCTTTTTTAATCCCTAAAAATATTTATGAAAAATAGCGGAATTATTTTAACGCTTGCTTACCCAGAAACCATAGTAATGGTTTCTAAAGAATGGTTTTCACCCTTTTTAAGATTTCTAGGTGTTGGTAAAAAAAACTATTTACGTGCTGGTCACGCAGCTTTAGTACTAATAAATAAAAGTACAGGAATTCTAGAATACCATGATTTTGGCAGATATATAACTCCAGAACCAAATGGCAGAGTACGAGGTAGCGATACCGATAACGAATTACACTTCCCGCTTAAAGCTGAAATAGAAAATAATACGATTACAAACTTAGATGCGATTTTACAATTTTTAGCTACACACCCTAAGTTAACTCATGGTGACGGAAAATTAATTGCTTCTATTTGCGATACTGTCGATTATAATTTAGCAAGAGAGCATATTACCAAAATGCAAGAACGCGATTTTATTCGCTATGCTGCTTTTATTAAAGATGCATGTAATTGTGCTCGTTTTGTAACAGACGCATTAATTGCTTCGGTAACCAACCCAATACTTAAAAAAAAATTAATCCGTTCTAAATGGTTTACACCTAGCACAGTTGGTAATGTAGTAATTGCAAGTACTAAAAATATAGTTTTTGAAGTTTCGGAAAATGGAATAATTACAGAATACAAGTCTACAGTAAGTAAAGACAACAGGCGATATTTTTTAGACAGATTAAAACAACATACTCCTACTTATATTGGCACACTTAAACCGAAACCAGTTGCAGACTTACACAAAAACGCACAATGGCTTTCTGGAATTGCTGCAGGTGCTTGGTACGAGTTACATGCTACAGAAAACACCTTAGAATACTATTACAAACGTATTTCTCCTTATGGCAATCTAGATGTTCATGCCGTTTTTATAGTAAACGAAGCTGGATTTGAATTTCAAAATTCTTTCGAGTTTATTCATTATTCCAACTGTAAATTTTTTCATATTAAACAAAACAATAAAGTTTTTCGCTTTGATAGAAAAAAAGAAAGTTTTTAGTTTAAAACAAAATCTGCATTTAAATTAAAACTAGGAATAGTTACTCGAAACATTTTAGAGCTATTAAAATTTTGCATGTAATAATACCCTTGCATCGTTCCTATTGGTGCATGTAATAAACACCCAGAAGTATAGGTGTGTAATTCGCCAGGTTTTAATATAGGTTTTTCTCCTACTACACCTTCGCCAGTAACGGTTTCTACTGCATTAAGTGCATCAAAAATATTCCAATACCTTGCATATAGTTGCACTGTATCTTTACTTTGGTTTTCTATAGTTACATGGTAACTAAAGGCGTATTGTATTTTATTGTTTTTATAAAATGCGCCTTCGTAAATAGTATCTACAGAAATTTTTATGCCTTTTGTAACTTGCTGAAACATGATACTACTTTAGTTTTTTTGTTCTCGTATTCTAAAATAATAAATGATTATTAATTTCTAATATTAACAGAGCTTGCCTCGCCGAGTCCAATTATTCGATCGTAACGAGCACCTAAATTTTTATAATAGACTAGAACCTTGTAATTGTTTTCGGTTTGATAAAAATTTCCGCTTATTGCGCCTTCGTCTAAATTTCCTTTTGCATCTACAACTACGTACTTGTAGTTATAAAAACCTTGTTTTAATAATAATTGATTTTCGTAAACACCACGCTTAGCATTAAAAGTCATTAAAGTACTTTCGCCTATGGTGTAGTTATTAAAATTACCGTAAACATGTAACTCTTTCCCTTCGGGAAGCGCTTTAGTTAATAAAGAAAAAAACATCCATACATAGTCGGCTTCAATACTTGGATTTCTAGCATCTAAAGCAGTTACTAAAAAATTTCCGTTAATATCAGGATTATAAGTATATGGTTTATTGTGTCTTTCTACATTGGTATACAAGTGGTTGTAATATACATTTTTTAACTCTACATATTGTATACCTGTATTTGCAGCACGAACATCTTTATTTTCAAACCACAAATATTCATTTCCTGCCCAAAAGCTAGCCTCTTTTGTGTATTTGTAAATTAGTTCGTTACCAAGTGTGTACATTGGTTTTAACCCAGAAATCGCTGTTTTCAAATTATTATTCTGAACAATAACCGTTTTAATGGTTTGTTTTGGGTTGTTTATTTGAATACTATTAGATACTATTTTTAAATCTACCGTTTGTTTGTCTTCTATATTTCTTACGTCACGAGAACGCTTTATAGTAACACCTACATTTACTAAAGACTCGTAAACCATAAACTTTCTAGAAAATACCAGCTCGTCGTAATCGTCGTAAATTTTAAGCATATAATTACCAGAAACTTTTAAGCTACGGGTTTGCTTATTAGGAATAGTAAGTTTATAGTTAGAATATATCTGTAAGGTATTAAAAGAGTTTTGGTAATTTCTAATTCGTTGTTTATCGAAACCTTCCAAGTATTCCGATTTAGACAAAACGGAAGGTGTCCAATCGTAATTAAAATGCTCTATTACATAATAAAAGTCTTCTTCATCTCCATTTAATGCATCAAATTCTAAACGCAAATATTCGCCCAATTGTAATACTGGCAATTGGCTTTCTGGCGTATTTCCTTTAAAAGTAATGCTTTTAATAAAATTAGGAGGAGCAACTTCGGTTTCTACTTGAGCAGAAAGCGTAAAAGAAAACAAAAGAACTATAATTAAATATTTTAAATGCACAGTATTAATTTAGGTTAACGCTGTAAATATAAGCAATTTTTATGCCTAATTATTACAGGAATTAAATCCGCTTAAATTTCTATTCAAATTATTATGAAAACGGTTTAGTAATTCCTAAATTTGCAGCGATTTTTAAGTAACATGAAAATCGAAAACTATAACTATTAACAAATAGATTTATAAAATATGTCACACGACATTACCATTAAAAAAGGTCTTGATATTAAACTAAAAGGTGCAGCAACACTGGCAAAAGAAAACGCCATTGTAAGCAATTTTTATAGTATTAGACCAGAAGACTTCCACAGTGTAATACCAAAATTAAGTGCAAAAGTTGGCGCTAAAGTAAAAGCAGGAGAACCTGTTTTTTACGACAAAACTAACGAAAACATAAAATTTGTTTCTCCAGTTTCTGGTGAAATAATTGATATTACGCGTGGTGAAAAAAGAAAAATTTTAGCGGTTAAAATTCAAGCAGACAAAGAGCAAAGTTATTTAGACCATGGCAAATTAGATATTGCTAGCGCTAATGCCGATGCTATAAAGTCTCGCTTATTAGAATCTGGCTGCTGGGCATTTATTAAACAACGTCCTTACGATGTAATAGCAAACCCAGAAAATGCACCAAAAGCAATTTTTATTTCTGGTTATGCATCTGCGCCATTAACTGCCGATTTAAATTTTACACTACAAGGTAAAGAAGCCGAATTACAAGCTGCAGTAGCTGCTTTAGGAAAATTAACCGAAGGCCAAGTTCATATAGGAGTTGGTAAAAACGCAGATTCTCCATTAGCAAATTTAACAGGTGTATCTATACATAAAGTATCTGGCCCACATCCTTCTGGAAATGTTGGTACGCTTATAAATAAAATAGACCCTGTAAACAAAGGCGAAGTAGTTTGGACAGTAAATGCACAAGACCTTGTTATTATTGGCGAGATGTTACTTACTGGTAAATTTAATGCAGAGCGTATAGTTGCCTTAGCAGGATCTTCGGTTAAAAAACCAAGATACTTTGTAACCAAATTAGGAGCAGAAATTGCTTCAATGATTTACGATAATGGTGTAGATAAAAACGATAATATTCGTATTATTTCTGGAAATGTATTAAGCGGAAAGCAAGTACAACCAGATGGTTTTTTAGATTATTATAGTAATACCGTTACAATAATTCCTGAAGGAAACGATTATGAATTATTTGGATGGAATAAACCAGTATTTAATAAAGTATCTACTTCTAGAGCTTTTACTTTCTCTTGGTTATTCCCTAAAAAAGAATTCGATTTAAATACCAATACTAACGGCGAACATCGTGCTTTTGTTACAACAGGTACTTACGAAGAAGTATTTCCTTTAGATATTTATCCAATGCAAATATTAAAAGCTTGTATGTATAAAGATTTAGACGAGATGGAAGCTTTAGGAATGTACGAAGTTGCGCCTGAAGATTTTGCATTAACCGAATTTGTTTGTGTTTCTAAACAACCACATCAAGATATTATTAGAAAAGGACTAGACTTAATGCTTAAAGAAATTGGATAATTATTCATTTTGAAGAAAAAATTCAAAAAAAGAATATTTCTTCAAAGTATAATGAAATATATAAAAAATGGGTTTAAAAAGTAGTTTACATAACTTAAAAGAAAAGTATAAAGGCACCAAAATGGCTCCTGCGTTTAACGCAATCCACACCTTTTTATACTTACCAAACGAAACCACGCATAATGGCACGCACATTAAAGCAGCAGACGATTTAAAGCGTACCATGAATACCGTAATTATGGCTTTAGTGCCATGTTTAATATTTGGTATGTTTAATGCTGGTTACCAACACCACTTAGCCTCTGGAGCAATTGAAGCAGCTAACGGATTTTTTAGCACTTCGTTCTGGGCATGGGACAACCTTGTAATTGGCCTATGGAAAGTTTTACCTTTAGTAATTGTTTCGTATGGCGTTGGTTTAGCAATCGAATTTATTTTTGCTGTAATTAAAGGTCACGAAGTAGAAGAAGGTTACTTAGTAACTGGAATGCTTGTACCACTTATTGTACCAATTGATATTCCATTATGGATGCTAGCAGTAGCAGTTATATTTGGTGTTGTAATTGGTAAAGAAGTATTTGGAGGTACTGGAATGAATATATTAAATCCAGCATTAACAATACGTGCATTTTTATTCTTCGCATATCCAACCTGGATGTCTGGAGATAAAGTGTGGGTACACGGTGCAGTAGAAAAAGCAGGAACACCAGATGCAATTTCTGGCGAAACTATATTAGGAAGCTTAGCTCAAAATAACGATGTAGGCCATTCGGTAATGGATATGTTTTTTGGGTTCATTCCTGGATCTGTAGGAGAAACCTCAACACTACTAATAGTACTAGGAGGTTTATTTTTAATATTTGCTAAAATAGGAAGCTGGAGAATAATGCTTTCTTCTGCATTAGGTGCAATAGCAATGGGATTCATTTTCAACTTTGTAGTAGATTCTGGATGGATTACAGAAAGCAGTAAATTCTTTGGATTAATGAGTACAACTTGGTGGCATCACTTACTTATTGGTGGTTTTGCATTTGGTACAGTATTTATGGCCACAGACCCAGTAACTGCATCGCAAACCAATAAAGGGAAATGGATTTACGGTTTTTTAATAGGATTCATTTCTATTTTAATTCGCGTTTTCAACCCAGCTTACCCAGAAGGAGTTATGTTAGCAATTCTATTAATGAATGTATTTGCTCCTACAATTGACCATTATGTGGTTCAAGGAAATGTAAAAAGAAGAATGAAGCGTTTAAAAACTAAAGTTGCTTAAACATGGAAAATAGAACAGATAAAAATTCATATACAATACTATTTGCCATAGGAATGGTTTTAATAGTAGGTTCGTTATTAGCATTTATGGCTTCTTCTCTAAAGCCAACTATAGACGAAAACAAAAGATTAGAAAAGCAACAAAACATATTGTATGCAATGGGAATTAATGAAAACGAAGGAAGCGCAGCTACTTTTGTTTCTACAGATAAAGCCCCAGAATTGTTTCAGCAATATATTACAGAACAATTGGTTATTGAAGGAGATAAAGTAACTCCAAACGACCAAGCTTACTTAATCGATGTTAAAAAAGAACAAGCAGCAGCAAAAGCTGGAGAGCAAAGAAAACTTCCTTTGTTTATTGGCGAAAAAGACGGAAAGAAGTTTTACATAGCACCAATAAGAGGTAAAGGACTTTGGGATGCAGTTTGGGCATATGTAGCTATGAATGAAGACATGGTAATACAAGGTGCTTATTTCGATCATAAAGGAGAAACTCCTGGATTAGGTGCAAACATTAAAGAACGTTTCTTTATGGACGACTTTATTGGGGAACACCTTATGGCAAACGGAAGCTTTAAAGGTATTACTGTATCAAAAAGTAATAACGACCCAAAAAACGAAGACAAAACAGATAATGAGGTAGATGCTATTGCTGGAGCAACCATTACAGGTGATGGTATAGCAGCAATGATTAAAAGCGACTTAAAGTTGTATGTACCTTATTTTCAAAACTTAAAAAAGAATTAATTTATGGGACTTTTATCAAAAAAAGACGCCGCATTAATTACCGATCCTTTAGCAGACAATAACCCAATTACAATTCAGGTATTAGGTATCTGTTCGGCATTGGCAATTACTGCGCAATTAAAAGCATCTATTGTAATGGCAGTTTCGGTACTGTTTGTATTAGGTGTTGGTAACGTTGTTATCTCTTTAATGCGAAATATTATTCCTTCAAAAATTAGAATTATTGTACAATTAACTGTTGTTGCTGCTTTAGTAATTATTGTAGATTTAGTACTAAAAGCATTCGCTTACGAGTTAAGTAAAGAGCTTTCGGTTTTCGTAGGATTAATTATAACCAACTGTATTATTATGGGACGTTTTGAAGCCTTTGCTTTAGCTAATGGTCCTTGGCGTTCTTTCTTAGACGGTATTGGAAATGCAGCAGGTTACGGTTTAATCTTAATTATTGTAGGTTTCTTTAGAGAGCTATTAGGTTCTGGAACTTTATTAGGATTTAAAGTATTAGGAGATGCTGTAGAAAAAACAGGATTATACGCTTATGGATACGAAAATAACGGGTTTATGTTATTATCGCCAATGGCATTAATAGTTGTAGGTATTATTATTTGGGTACAACGTAGTAAAAACAAAGCATTAATTGAAGATTAAAAAAGGGCTTAGGTCTTAGTTATTAGGTTAAAACCTGTAACCAAGAACCTAAAACCCAAAACCTTGAAATATGGAACATATAGAATTATTTTTCAAATCGATATTTATAGACAACATGGTATTTGCTACATTCTTAGGGATGTGTTCTTACCTTGCTGTATCTAAAAAAGTATCAACAGCTGTTGGTTTAGGTGCTGCTGTAATCTTTGTATTAGCAGTAACTGTACCTTTAAACTGGTTGTTAGATCAATATATATTAAAAGAAGGCGCGTTAGTTTGGTTAGGAGCTGAATATGCAGATTACGATTTAAGTTTCTTATCATTCATTCTATTTATTGCAACTATTGCAACAATGGTACAATTGGTAGAAATTATTGTTGAGAAGTTTTCACCTTCTTTATACAATTCATTAGGTATTTTCTTACCATTAATTGCAGTAAACTGTGCAATTTTAGGAGGGTCTTTATTTATGCAATCTCGTGAAATTCCTACTTTAGGATTATCATTAACGTATGGTGTTGGTTCAGGAATTGGGTGGTTTTTAGCAATTTTAGCAATTGCTGCAATTCGTGAAAAGATTAGATATTCTAACGTGCCACCAGCCTTAAGAGGATTAGGTATAACGTTTATTGTAACTGGTTTAATGGCTATCGGATTTATGAGTTTTGGAGGAATGTTAACTGGTGGAGAAGAGGAAACTAAAGAATCGCCTAAAACAGAAGTTGTAATGACTAAAGAAGTTGAAGAAACTAAAAAGGAAGTTGCAGAAACTGTAGAAAAAACAGAAGAAATAGCTAACAATACAAAAGAAATTAAAGAATAATGATATTAGCAGCAAGTACACTAGGAACAATTGTAGCAACAGTAGCAGCTTTCTTATTAATTACGTTAATATTAGTAGCATTGTTATTGTTTGTAAAACAAAAATTATCTCCTTCTGGTCCTGTAAAAATTACCATTAACGGAGAAAAAACAATAGAAGTAGCTTCAGGAGGAACATTATTATCGACTTTAGGAGCTGAAAAAATATTCTTACCATCTGCTTGTGGTGGTGGAGGAACATGTATTCAATGTGAATGTCATGTTAATGCTGGTGGAGGAGAAGCTTTACCTACAGAAACTCCTCACTTTACAAGAAAAGAATTAGCACATGGAGCTCGTTTATCTTGTCAAGTTAAAGTAAAGCAAGATATGGACATCTCAATTCCAGAAGAAATTTTTGGAATTAAGAAATGGGAAGCAACAGTTGTAAGAAACTATAACGTAGCAACTTTTATTAAAGAGTTTGTAGTTGAAATTCCAGAAGAAATGAACTATAAAGCTGGTGGATATATTCAAATTGAAATTCCTGAATGTGAAATTAAGTATTCAGATATGGATATTTCAGCACATCCACAAGATCATCCAGGAGAACCAGATAAATTTGAGGCTGATTGGGATAAGTTTAACCTTAGACCATTAGTAATGAAAAATACTGAAATAGTAGAACGTGCATATTCTATGGCTTCTTACCCTGCAGAAGGAAGAGAAATCATGTTAAATGTTCGTGTAGCTACACCTCCTTTCGATCGCGCTAAAGGCGGATGGATGGATGTAAATCCTGGTGTTGCTTCTTCTTATATATTTAACCAAAAACCAGGCGATAAAGTAACTATCTCTGGACCTTATGGTGAATTCTTTATCAACGATTCAGATGCAGAAATGCTTTATGTTGGTGGAGGTGCAGGTATGGCGCCAATGCGTTCGCACTTATACGAATTATTTAGAACCCTTAAAACTGGTCGTAAAGTAACGTACTGGTATGGAGGACGTTCTAAAGCCGAGCTTTTCTACATTCATTATTTTAGAGCTTTAGAGAAAGATTTCCCTAACTTTAAATTCTACTTGGCATTATCCGAGCCACTAGAACAAGACAATTGGAAAGTTAAAACAGATATAAATGATGAAGCTGGTGACGGTTTTGTTGGCTTTATTCACCAAGTTGTAATAGACCAATACTTATCGAAACATGAAGCTCCAGAAGATATCGAATTATATTTCTGTGGACCTCCATTAATGAACAAAGCTGTTCAAAAAATGGGAGAAGATTTTGGAATAGACGACGAGAACATTAGATTTGATGACTTTGGTGGATAGAATTCAACAAATAGTCACCTCGAGCAAAGTCGAGAGGTCTTAATATAAAAAAAAGCCCAACACCAACGTGTTGGGTTTTTTTTATGCTATATACCCAGCAATTCCGATAATAGATTCAAAGCAACACTTAATAGATTAAGCCTTATATATACTACAAAAAATAAGAATATTTGAAAATGCTATTAAACATTACTTAAAAAGAGCAACAAAATTAAAGCGCTGTTTTTTTAAGTATGAATAACAAAAATTTAAAATTCTTATTATGAAAAATTTATTAAAACTAGTACTAATGTTATTTGTGTTTGCAAATACATTTTCAACTGTGGCACAACAAGAGCCATTAGACAGGAATTATTTTCAAATTAGCCCAAGAATAGGTTACGATTTTCCTACCTATAAAAACAACACACCTTATATAGACTATAAAGGCGGAATTGAATTAGGGCTTTCGTTAGATTATTATTGGACTTGGTTCGGGCTAGGTTTCGATTTCGATTACATTAAAAACAAACCCGATAGCACCTATTCTACATCCAAATTATACGATGCAGCAAACAATCAATTTACCAATTTTAAACTAGACGAAGATGGTATTACACGCATGTTTTATGGTATAGGTCCAAACGTGCAGTTTAGAAGTAAATCTGGAAAATTTAAAACCGAATTCAATACGCGTTTTGGCTTAGCATCTATTAAAGGAGGTAGAACCTTATTAGAAGGCAAAACGGCAACTGGTAGTTACCAACCATTAAATTTTCATGCTGGTTATAAAGATTCTGGTGTATTTACTTTTAAAGGACAAGTACGTTTCACTTATTTTATAAGCAAAAATTTTGGTATACATGCTGGAGCTTATTATATGAAACACTTTGGTGTAAAAGAATTAAGCGAATTTGGTGTATCTGCCATGTATCAACCACATACTACAGCAACTGGTAATTCAGGAAACCCAATAAAGGTATTGGCAGGAAACCCAAAACTTCGAGAAAAACCATGCGACTGCGATATATCGTCGGTTGGTTTGTTTGCAGGAGTAACTATAAAACTGAACAAAAAAGAAAACAAATGTCCAGTATGTAAAGAAGACCACATGCCACACTGTTGTGCAACTTGTGGATGTGGAGTTACCATAACTGCAAAAGATAAATTTACAGGAGATACGTTACCAAATACAGATGTTGTTTTAACCGATTTAAACGGAAATATTGTAGAAACAGGAACAACAAATTCTTATGGTGTAGTTGTATTTAACGATGTTGCAGAAAACGATTATTTAATACGAGGAAAACTATACAATGTTACATTAGAAGAAGGAAGTATTTCAAAAGCTGAATTTAAAAACTGCCAAAAAGAAGCATCGGGAATTCAAAAAGTAATTCTATATGCAGACGAAAACTTTATACTAAAAGGAAATGTGGTAGAATGTAATACAGACCAAGGCATTCAAGGTGTAGACATCCTACTTAAAGATAAAATAAAGGCAGGACAAAAGAACACATTATCGGATGCAGAAGGAGACTTTATATTTCACTTAAAGCAAGCTTCAACCTATGCGTTAAACGGAAAAAAAGACGGTTATTATTCTAACGAAGTAGAAGTAACTACAAGCTCTTATAACAGAAACACAACCCTATTTATAGATTTTGAAATGTGTGTAGATCCTTGCGGAAAAGCAATAAAACTAGACAATATTAATTTCGATTTAGACAAAGCCGAAATTTTACCACAAGCTATTCCAGATTTACAACGTGTAGTACGTTTAATGCGCGACAACCCAAACATACAAGTAGAAATGTCGTCGCATACAGATAGCCAAGGTTCTGATACTTATAATAAGCAATTATCGCAACGTCGTGCAGATGCAACCGTAAACTATATAGCAAAGCAAGGTATTTCTAGAGATCGACTTATTGCAAGAGGAGCTGGAGAGACAGAGCTTAAAAACACAAAATGCGCTAACAATGTACCATGTACAGACGATGAACATCGTGTAAACCGTAGAACAGAATTTAAAGTAGTATGCTTTTAAAAAAAATTGATTTAGTCTGCTATTAATCAATAACCAAATCCAAGCAGTTGTTAATTGCTGCTTGGGTTTAAATTAAAAATTTAGAAAACATGAAAACTATATATAAAATAAACAAAACCCAAATAAACACTCTTAGCAATAACCTATTAAAACTATTCATTTTAAGCGTTTTATTAATTAATTTTTCTTGTAGTAAAGACGATTGTGAGTTTACTGGAAATAACAATCCTTCTACATGCATTCCTTTCGGTGAAAACACAGAATATGCAGGATTTACCGTTACTACAAATTATTCAAATGATTTAAATTCTAGCATTGGTACTATTTACAATACGCAATTAAATTCGCAAGCTCCACAAGGAGACGATTGGGGAACAACTTCTTTAGGGCCACAAGTAAGCTCTATTTCTCCAGCTAATTGGACAAGAAATGATATTGGACAAGTATTTGGGATTGCAATAGATAATAATGAAAATGTCTATTTAGCTTCTTCAGATATTTATTCTTTTGGTGGTTTCTCAGTATCAAACACAAAACCATCAGAAATATATAAATGCAGTGCTCCAAGTTTTTTAGCAACTCCATTTATAACGCTTCCTAACACTGGAGGCCCAGGAAATGGAATAGGAAACATTGCTGTTGATAAAGTAAACAATCAAATGTTTGCAACAAATCTAGAAGATGGTAAAATATATAGAATAGATCTTACTTTAAACATTATTATCGATACTTATGATCCTTGGATTGGAGACGACTCAGCAGGTGGTATAGAAAGACAAGAAGAAAGAGTTTGGGGTATTGGAGTAAATTACGAATCTGGAAAAGTAAAAGTGTATTTCCCTAGAGTTAATCTTATTACACCAGAACGTAGTATATATTCTATTACATTAAAAAATGATGGTAGTTTCCCTGCATCAGGATCTGAAGTAATTGAGGTTTCAAACGTACCAGGAAACCAAGATATTATTTCAGATATAGCTTTCTCTTCATCAAAAAACCAAATGCTTATTGCTGAAAGAAACGCATATCATAACTCTAAAGTAATGAGTTTTAATAAATCTGGAAGTTGGAATTTTAATGTGCAATATTTTGTAGGTGGAAGTGCTGGAGCTGATGGCGAAAATTCTGCAGGTGGAGTAGATTTTTATACTAATGAATTAGATGAAGATATTAGCGCAGTTTGCAACGAATCTTTTTGGGCAACAGGAAACTGGATGTTTACAAGAACACCTAATTTATCTTTAGTATATGGTAT
>JBMZDY010000020.1:0-14889 GCA_049614585.1 Oceanihabitans sp. | reverse complement strand
GAGCGTGTATTAAAAATGGCTGATGGTGTATTATTATTAGTAGATGCTTTTGAAGGGCCAATGCCACAAACACGTTTTGTATTACAAAAAGCAATAGATTTAGGTTTAAAACCTTGTGTAGTTGTTAATAAAGTTGATAAGGAAAACTGTACACCAGATGAGGTACATGAAAAAGTTTTTGACTTAATGTTTGAACTTGGTGCAGAAGAATGGCAATTAGATTTTCCTACCGTTTATGGTTCGGCAAAAAATAATTGGATGAGCGACGATTGGCAAAACGAAACTACCAATATTGAGCCATTATTAGATATGGTTATCGAGCATATTCCAGAACCAAAAATTGAAGAGGGAACTACACAAATGTTAATTACATCGTTAGACTTTTCTTCTTTTACAGGAAGAATAGCTATTGGTCGATTAACTAGAGGAAACTTAAAAGTGAATCAGCAAATCTCTTTAGTAAAAAGAGATGGTTCTATTGTGAAATCTAAAATTAAAGAACTACATACTTTTGAAGGTTTAGGACGTAAAAAAGTAGAAGAAGTACAAACAGGAGATATTTGTGCAATTGTAGGACTAGAAGGATTTGAAATTGGGGATACTGTTGCCGATATTGAAAACCCAGAAGGTTTAAAAACAATAGCAATAGACGAGCCAACAATGAGTATGTTGTTTACCATTAACGATTCGCCTTTCTTTGGTAAAGACGGAAAGTTTGTTACCTCTCGTCATATTAAAGAACGTTTAACCAAAGAGCTAGAAAAGAATTTAGCATTACGTGTTGAAGAAACAGATAGTGCAGATAAATTTATGGTTTTTGGACGTGGTGTATTACACTTATCGGTTTTAATTGAAACCATGCGTCGTGAAGGTTACGAATTACAAATTGGCCAGCCACAAGTTATTATTAAAGAAATTGATGGCGTAAAATGCGAACCAGTTGAAGAAATGACTATAGATTTACCAGAAACCGTTTCTGGAAAAGCTATAGAAATGGTAACCATGCGAAAAGGGGAAATGCTAAGTATGGAAGCAAAAGGTGAGCGTATGGTATGCGAGTTTATTGTGCCTTCTAGAGGGATTATAGGATTGCGTAACCAATTGTTAACTGCTACTGCTGGTGAAGCTATTATGGCGCATCGTTTTAAAGAATACCAACCCCTGAAAGGTGGAATTCCAGAACGTCAAAATGGTTCTTTAGTTTCTATGGAAAAAGGACAAGCAATACCGTATTCTATCGATAAATTACAAGATAGAGGTAAGTTTTTTGTAGATCCAGGTGAAGATATTTACGAAGGGCAAGTAATTGGCGAAAATTCTCGTGGTGACGATATGGTTGTTAATGTTACAAAAACTAAAAAGTTAAGTAACGTACGTTCTTCTGGAGCAGACGATAAAGCTAAAATTGTTCCTGCAATTAAATTTAGCTTAGAGGAAGCTTTAGAATATATTCAAAAAGATGAATATGTAGAAGTAACACCAAACTTTTTACGATTAAGAAAAATATTTCTTACCGAAGTAGAACGTAAACGAAATAAAAGTATTTAATTAAATACACATATATAATTTGTAAAAAAGAGGAGTCTGTTTTAAGTCTCCTCTTTTTTCGACTTTAAAAACAACGAATACATGGAATTTTTAAGTATTTCTTTAACCGAGTGGGTTGGTTATTTAGCAATGGCAACTTTATTAGTGTCTTTCATGATGAAAGACGTAACCAAATTACGTGTAATAAATACTATAGGTTGTGCGTTTTTTGTAGCTTATGGTTTGTTATTAGCAACCGCTTGGCCAATTGTAATTACCAATGCAGCTATTATTTGTATAAACCTTTATTACCTTTTAATTAAAAAGAATTAATACAATTTACTTTTATTATCTATTAATAATTAGAAACTTAAAAAAAGTAAATTACTTACTGTTTAAATATTGAAATCGTAATAAATTTAGGTAGAAATAAATATTAACTTTAGCTTTACAGTTAATAAGCAAATTGCAATTTGTAAAAATTCTATGCAAAACTCTGTACAATTTAAAGTTGTTAAATACAATCCTTCCTTTTTTAAGGAATGGAATAACTTTATTGCTTCGGCAAAAAATGCAACTTTTTTATTTCATCGGGATTTTATAGAATACCACCAAGATCGATTTAAAGATTATTCCTTATTAGTTTTTAAAAACACAAAGTTGGTAGCTGTGCTTCCTGCAAATGTAAATGCAAGTACATTATATTCACATCAAGGACTAACTTATGGTGCTTTTGTGGTAAGCCCAGACACCAAAATGGAAGCCTATTTAGCCAGTTTTAAAGCAGTGCTTCAATACTTAAACGAACAAGGCATAACAACGCTAAACCTCAAAATAATCCCGAATATATATAACCGTTTGCCAAGCGACGAAATAGACTATTTAATGTTTGTAACTCAGGCACAGTTATTAAAACGCGAAACACTTTCGGTGGTTGATTATAGAAATGAAATTACAATTTCTAAAAACAGAAAAGAAGGTGTAAAAAAAGCAAATACACATAATTTAATAATTAAAGAAGAAACTAATTTTGATGCGTTTTGGAATGCGATATTAATCCCGAATTTACAAGAAAAATACCAAACAAAACCAGTACATAGTTTAAACGAAATAAATTTACTTAAATCCCGTTTTCCTAATAATATAAAGCAGTTTAATGTGTATAATGAAAACGAAATTGTAGCAGGAGCTACTATTTTCGAATCTAAATATGTAGCACATACACAATATATATCTGCCAATACAAATAAAAACACATTGGGAAGTTTAGATTTTTTACATGCACATTTATTAAATGCCTTTGCACATAAACGCTATTTCGATTTTGGTACTTCTAACCAAAATAATGGCAAGCAAATTAATTATGGATTGCAATTTTGGAAAGAAGGCTTTGGTGCAAAAATAATTATTCAGGATTTATATAGTATAAATACAGCAAATGTAAAGCTGCTAAATGGGGTTTTAATATGATAAAATATTTAGACTTAAAAAAAATAAATGAACCACACGAAGCTGCTTTTAATAAAAAGTTTCAAAAATTTATCGATTCTGGATATTATGTATTAGGAGAAGAAGTAACTAAATTCGAAACTAACTTTGCAAAGTATTGTAAAACCAAACATTGTATAGGTGTTAGTAATGGTTTAGATGCCTTAATATTAATTTTTAAAGCTTATAAAGCTTTAGGGAAACTGCAAGATAACGATGCAGTTTTAGTGCCAGCAAATACTTATATAGCAAGTATAATTGCTGTGTTACAAGCAGGATTAAAACCTGTTTTTGTTGAGCCAGATCCCGATACTTATAATATAGCGCCTTTAGAAATTGAAAAGCATATAACCCCACAAACAAAAGCCATTTTGCCAGTGCATTTGTATGGTCAATTAGCTAATATGCAAGCTATAAATAAGCTAGCAAAACAGTATAATTTATTGGTTATTGAAGATGCTGCACAAGCGCATGGAGCAGAAGATACTAATCAAGTAAAAGCAGGAAGTTTAGGAGATGCAGCAGGATTTAGTTTTTATCCTAGTAAAAATTTAGGAGCCTTAGGCGATGGTGGCGCAATTACTACTAATAATGACGATTTAGCAGCTACATTAAAAAAACTGCGTAATTATGGAAGTTCTAAAAAATATGTAAACGAAATGATTGGTTTTAATAACCGACTAGACGAAATACAAGCTGCTTTTTTAAATGTAAAATTAAAGGCATTAGATGCCGATAATAATAAACGAAGACTAATAGCGAAACGCTATCTTTTCGAAATTAAAAATAATAAAATAACGCTTCCTTTTTATAATAACACCAATAATCATGTATTTCATGTTTTTGTAGTATTGGTAGAAAATAGAACGCATTTTTCAGAATATTTAAAAGAAAATAATATTCAAACTTTAATACATTACCCAATACCACCACACAAGCAAGAAGCTATGGCAATGTATTCGCATTTAGCTTTGCCAATTACCGAGAATATTCATAAAAAGGTGTTGAGTATACCATTAAACCCTAGTATTAGTGAATTAGAAATAAAAACAATAATTCGAGTATTAAATAACTATTAGCAGCATATAAAATGTTGTTTTTTAATAAATGGCGACACCAGAAGCATCTTATAAACGTATATTAAAAGCGACTTCGTTGTTTTCTGGAGTTCAGGTTTTTAGTATTATTATTTCGCTTATAAAATCTAAAATAGCAGCTGTGTTAATTGGCGTAACTGGTATTGGTATTTTAGGGGTTTTTAATGCTACAGTTAACTTATTACAAGCAGTTACAAAATTAGGATTAGATGTAAGTTCTGTAAAAGAAATTGCTTTAGCCAATAGTACTTCTAATTTTAAAAAAGCATCTAGGCTAGCAGTTGTTTTAAAAAGATTAGCATGGTTAACTGGTGTTTTAGGCGCATTGTTAATTATAGTTTTTTCTTCGCCATTAAGCAAACTAGCTTTTAACGATTCTAGTTACGCGTTTTCTTTTGTATTACTCTCTATAGCAATATTATTTAATCAATTAAGTATTAGCAATATCGCTATTTTACAAGGTTTTCGGTCTTTAAAAAACATGGCTTTTGCAAGTGTTTTTTCAAGCTTAGTAAGTTTAATAGTTGCGGTTCCATTCTATTATTTTTATGGTAAAAAAGGAATTGTTCCTGTGTTAATTATTAGTGCATTTGTAGCGTATTTAATTTCTAGATACTTTACAAAATCGTTACATATTAAGCTAAGTAAAATATCGTTAAAACAAACCTTAACAGAAGGTAAATCTATGTTGCGTTTGGGGTTTGTTTTAAACTTGGGGAGTTTAACAACTATTGTTACCGCTTTTATTATTCAAATATTTATTACTAAAAAAGGCGGCGAGTTAGACATTGGTTTTTACAATGCTGGATTTGTAATAATTAACACCTATGTAAGTGTAATATTTGATGCGATGAGCAAAGATTATTTTCCTAGGCTTGCCGAAGTTTCTAAAGACAATAAGTTAATGTTTAAAATAGTTAACCAGCAAGCATTAATTGCTGTATTGTTAATTACACCCATTATTATTCTTTTTATTGCTTTGTCACCATTGGTGGTTCATGTTTTATATACTGAAGAGTTTACACCAATTATTGGTATGTTAACCTTTGGAATTTTTGGCACTTTATTTAAAGCAGTTTCTTGGGCAATTGGCTTTGTTTTTATAGCTAAAGGCGATGGGAAACTATATTTTAAAACCGAAGTAATTGCCAATTTACTTATGTTAAGTATATTGTTATTAAGTTATATTTATTATGGTATTACTGGAGTTGGCGTAGGCTTTGCAATTTATTATTTTATATATTTAATTATTGTGAAAGTAATAAGTTTTAAAAAATATAAATTAGAATTAGAAAAACGGTTTTTAAAAATATTTTGTGTTAGTGTTTGCTTCTGTTTAATAATGTTAGCAACCTATTTTATAGAAAATACCATTATAAAATATAGTGTTATGGCTGTATTAATTATAAGTTCTTGTATTTTTACATTTTTACAACTCGACAAATTAGTACAACTTAAGCAAGCAATTAAAAACAGCATTAATAAAAAATAAGCTCTTGAAAATAGATCAGGTTAAAATAATAGACATACCAAAAATTACCGATGTAAGAGGTAATATATCTGTAGTTGAAAACGATACAATTCCTTTTAAAATAAAAAGAGTGTTTTATTTATACGATGTGCCAAGTGGTATGTATCGAGGTGCGCATGCACATAAAGAATTACAGCAGTTTATTATTGCGGTTAGTGGTAGTTTTGATGTTATTCTTAAAGATAGATTTGGAGGCGAAAAACGAGTAACTTTAAAGCGCCCAGACAAAGGACTTTTAGTTCCTAATATGATTTGGAGTGAGTTAGACGATTTTTCGTCTGGAGCTGTATCGTTAGTAATGGCTTCTAACGAATATATTGAAGCCGATTATATTCGTGATTTCGATACTTTTTTAAATACTAAATAACTGCTATTAGTAAATGTATATCTTTTTTCTTTTATTTAATATAATACGAGAAAAAGGAACAGGAAAAAGGCAAATACCTAAATGCACATAATCGAAAACTCCTTTGTTTTTTATTTTATTAAAGGCCTTTTTTGCTAATGCTTTCTTTTTAAAATAACTAGCAATAAACAATTGGTGCTTGTAATGCGACTCTAAATAGCTGTTGTTTATAGTGTTTGAAAATCCATATTTTTCATTAAAATCGTTAAATAAATTTAGCATTTGTGTTTTTAAAAACTGAAGCTTTTTAAAGTTAATTTGGTGCGAATAAGAATGGTAATGTATTAAATATGTGTGTAGCGATTTATCTATTCGTGTAAACTCTGTATTCATTATTAAGTTTACTAAAATTGGGTAATCTTCAATAGTAATATTCTTTTCTATGTAATAATTAAAATCTACATATTTGTTTAATAAGGCTTTATTATAGCAAATACCAATTGGAATAATATTGCCTAATAATACTCTGTTTTTATAGGCTTCTTTACTAACGTTTATATTCGACTTGTTTACAAAATAATTGGTTTTGTTAGTATTGCAATTAAGTATGTCGTAACCGCTATCTACAAAACCAATATTAGTATTTGCTTGTAGTGCATCTACCATTAATTGTAGTGCATTGGTAGTTTTTAATTGGTCGTCTCCAGCAATATCAAAAACATATTTACCTTCGCAACGGTCTAATGTGGCTTTAAAATTTTTCAGAATTCCGAGTTGGTTTTTGTTTTTTTCTACTCGAAATTTTTCTGGATGTTTTAATGCATAACGTTTAACAATTTCTAATGTATTATCTGTAGAGCAATCGTCTCCAACAACAATTTCAAAATTAAAGTTGGTTTCTTGTTTTAAAATAGACAAAAGGGTTTGTTCTATAAATTGTTCGCTATTATAGGTTAAAACATGAACCGATAGTAATACCATAAATGGTGTTAAGTTTTTAATTGAAAAGATTAAAATTAAATAAATTAAAGCAAACTACCCTGAAAACAACAAAAATAATGCGTTGTAAATATTTAATCTTAAATCAATAATTAATTTGCTAATTTTACAAGAATAATAAAACCTACAAATTACCCGCGTTTGAATACTAAAATAGCCATAGTAGTAGATTGTTTGTCTAGAGGAGGAGCAGAAAAAGTGGCTGCTTTTTTATCAAAAAAATTATCGAACGAAGGGTTTCAAGTTACAGTAATTAGCATACTGGACGAAATAGAATATAGCTATTCTGGACGTTTAATTAACTTAGGAGAAAATAATTCTTCAAATAAAAAAGTAAAGCAAATCCAAAAATTACTTAAGCTTCGTAAAGCAATTAAAAGCGAATCGTTCGATTTAATTATAGATTTTAGAATTAGAAGTAGGCCAGTAATAGAGCTGTTATTATATGTTTTTGTTTGGGCAAATCAGCAAATGGTTTATACCATGCATAGCCATAATTTAAGCTTGCATATTCCTAAAGGAATTATATTTAAACGCCTCTATAAAAAGGCAAAAATTGTAGTAGTAGCGAAAGAAATTAAAGCAGCTCTTATAAAAAAATATAATTTTAAGAATATAAGTTATATACCAAATAGTATAAATTTAGACTATGTTAGAACTGAAGCTTTAAAGCAAGATTTAGCAGGAAAATATATTGTATGTGTAGGCAATTTAAACAATAATAAGCAGCAAGATAAATTAATAGCTATTTATGCAAAAAGCAGTTTAAAGCAAAAAGGAATAAAGCTATACCTTTTAGGTGAGGGTTGTAATAAGCAAAAATTACAGGCTCAAATTGCAGAATTAAATTTGCAAGAACACGTGTTGTTGTTTGGGTTTGTTCAAAACCCATATCCTTATATTAAGCATGCAATGTTTCAGGTGCTTTGTAGTAAATACGAAGGTTTTCCTATGGTTTTACTAGAAGCTTTAGCGCTGCAAACTCCAGTAGTTTCTTTTAATTGTAAGTCTGGTCCTTCGGAATTAATACAGCATAATAAAAATGGTTTGTTAATAGAAGATCAAGATTGGAATGCACTTTATTTGGCTATCGAGCAATTATGTAATTCTGCATCAGATCTAGAAAAACTGAAGCAAAAAACCTTACATTATTTAGAGCCTTTTACAGAAGCTGAAAATTATAAAGCTTGGCTAAAAATTATTCAATCCTAATTATTTTAAATTAATTGGAAGTAATTCTAATATTAAAACGAAGTAATAGTAATTTAATAAAACGAAAACCCTTAATTACACTAACGGGAGCGTAATACAGTAGTTTTTGTTTCCAGTTTAAATTACTAACATTTAAGCGTTTTTTAAGCTTTATAAAATTTTCTTTATCGCCAGTAACTTTGGCTTTTACCAATAAATAGTATCGATTAAAATCTAGGTATTTTTTTAACGAATTATGTTTAGCGATGTATTTTTCGTAAAAATCAAAATCTGGGATTTGCTTTCCTTTAAATCCTACATTTGTCATTTGGTTTGGCACACTAAATAAAATGGTTGCTAAAGGTTTGTAATAGTAGGCAAATTTATACTCTAAGTTAGTTTTAATATAAAAGTCTAAATCTTCAGCAAACGTAATTTCTGAATTATAATCTACAGTATTAAAAATTTGCTTTTTAAAAGCAATACTACTTTGGCAAATTATAGGTTGAAACCAGTTTGCTTTAAAAAAATCGTCAATAATAAAGGAAGTGCCTTTTAAATGCGAAGCAATATTTTTTTTAGGCTCTAAAATATTTTTGTCGGTATATTTTTCTAAATAATCTGTTCCGTAAATAGAAGCTTCAGGAAATTTAATATATAAATTGTGTATTTCTTGTAAAAAATTTTTATGCCACAAATCGTCAGCATCTAGCAAAGCTATAATTTCTCCTTTTGCTTTTTTAATGCCATTATTTCTTGTGGTAGATAATCCTTGGTTTTCTTGGTTAAGAAGTATAGCATTAGGCTTATTTTTAATTACTTGCGCTGCAATGGCTGCACTATTGTCTGTAGAGCCATCATTAACAATAATTATTTCGTAGTCTGTAAAGCTTTGACTTAAAATACTTTTTAAAGTAGTTTTAATAAAGTTTTCTTTGTTGTATAATGGAATAATTACCGAAAATAAAGGCATTTAAAGAGCTGTTTTTAGCAAATATAATATAACTTTTTAAATTAATACGAACCGTTTTTCTAGCTTAAATTATAGTAAATGCTACGATGCATTTTTTTTATTAGAATTTAATTTAAGATAACTATAATAGCTTAATTTGTAGAGGTTAAATAAAAATACCGAAGGTGTTTTTTTGGAAATTTTATGTTTTATATTTTCACCTAATATAAAATATATAAACGAGAATATATAGTGTAAACCTATTGGTTTAACAGAGTTGTAAAAGCTAGAAAGTTTTACAAAAGAGTAATCTATAAGTTTGTTGTTTGTTAAAAAACATAGGTTTTGTAATGCTTGTTCTGTTTTATTTATATAAACAGCATTTGGTGTGGCATCGTTATGTAATAATTGATTATCAATATGTTTAACAGTAAAATTATGCGACTTTAATTGGTATGCAAAAAGCGCATCTTCGTAACCATATTGCTTTAATTTCAATTCAAATTGAATACTTTTAAATACTTCTTTGTGCAGTAGTATATTACTACATAGTATAGAAAGAAAAGGGCTTTTGTTTCTAATGTTTACCGTTTTGCATTCTGCTTTTTTACCATATACAATACGCAATAAATTTTTATTGCTATTGTTTAATTCTGCATAAGTAATACCTCCATAAATAACAGGTGCTTCCTTTTTTTTACAATAATATATATAGTTTTTTATATAGTTATTATTAAGGGTTTGCATATCTGCATCTATAAAAAGCAGCCAATTATTAGTAGCTTTATTAGCTAATAATTGTCGCATAGAAGAAAGCCCAATATTTTCTTTATTTGCAATAAAAACACTATTTGTAAGTGTGTTTATTTTTTGGTTTTCTATGTTTATTTTAGCATTAGAACCATCGTCTATGCAAATTAATTCGAATTTAATATTTTCTTGTAAAGCTTGCTGTACTAGTTCTTTCGCTAATAGATAAACATTGTAATTATATGTTGGTATTAATATAGAAAGCATGTTTAGGCTTTGCGCTGTACTACTTCGAATACTTGATTTTCGTCGCACTTAAGTGTTTTGCTTGGGTATTTTAATAGTAATGCATAATCGTGCGTTGCCATTAATATAGTATTGCCATTTTTATTAATGTCTTGTAATACTTCCATAACCTCAATACTAGTTTGCGGATCCAGGTTTCCTGTAGGCTCGTCGGCAAGAATTAGTTCTGGGTTATTTAAAAGAGCACGAGCAATAGCAACTCGCTGTTGTTCGCCACCAGAAAGTTCATGCGGAAACTTAAAACCTTTGGTTTTCATTGCTACTTTATCAAGAACTTCGTTAATTCTTGTTTGCATAGCAGACTTGTCTTTCCAACCTGTAGCTTTTAATACAAATGCTAAATTATCGTTTATAGTACGATCGGTTAACAGTTTAAAGTCTTGAAATACAACACCTAGTTTTCGTCTTAAAAACGGAATATCTTTTTCTTTAAGCGTATGTAAATTATAATCTACTATATGGCCTTCGCCTTTGGTAAGTTGTAAATCGCCATAAAGTGTTTTCATAAAACTACTCTTTCCAGATCCTGTTTTACCAATTAAGTATACAAACTCACCTTTATTTATTTCAATATTAACTTTAGAAAGCACCATGTTTCCTCCTTGAAAAATAGATACATCTTTTAATTGTAAAACGGGATTCGCCATAAAGTATTTGGATTTTTTATTGAATTGTAAATGTATTACTAAAAAAGCCAATTCCCAAAAGCCATTTCTTTATTTATAAAACGCTTCTATTAATTTTAATTTAATAGGTGAATTGCAAATGCATGTGTTAATTTTTAATAACTCGGTTTATAATTATAACAAAATTCTAACGTTATGGTTTGCATATTGATTTATCTTTGATTTTTAAATAAAAACATGGTTCATGAATAGAAAAAACCTATCGATACTTATTTTAGCAATAGCTTGTTGTTGCCAAGTTTTTGGGCAGCAAACAGCAGTTTATACAAACAGTTTGGTAGATTACCAAAAAGCATTGTCGTTGTATAATAACCAGCAATATTTAGCAGCACAATCTATGTTTTTTCAATTGCAAAAAGAGGCAAAAACAAATGTGTTGCAAGCAGATTGTGCATTTTATATTGCCAATTGTGCGGTTCGATTAAATCAACAAAATGCAGACAAACTTGTAGAGCAATTTGTTGCGAATTATCCAACAAGTACAAAGCGTAATACCGCATTTGTAGATGTTGCAAATTATTATTTTACCAACGGTAAATACGCCTATGCTAAAAAATGGTATGATAAAGTAGATGAAAACAGTTTAGCAAGAACAGAAAAAGAACAATATAATTTTAATAATGGTTATGTTGCCTTTGCAACTAAAGATTATAAAGAAGCGAAAAACTATTTGAGTAGAGTAGAGAATTCTCAAAAATATGGATCGCAAGCTAAATATTATATTGGTTTTATGGCTTATCAAAACGACGATTATAATAAAGCCAATACCTATTTCGACCAAGTAAAAGAAGAAGATAAATACAAGGAAAAATTATCTTATTATCAAGCCGATTTACACTTTAAGCTAGGTAAATTTGAAGAAGCAATTACTCTTGCAAAAGAACAAATAGCAACTAGTGATAAAAATGAAGTTTCGCAACTAAATAAAATAATTGGTGAGAGTTATTTTAACCTAAAAAAATATAGCGAGGCCATTCCTTTTTTAACCAAATACTTAGGGGAAAGAGGGAAATGGAATAATACCGATTACTACCAATTAGGATACGCTTATTATAAGCAAAAAGATTATTTAAAAGCAATAAACGAGTTTAATAAAATAGTTGGTGGAAATAATTTAGTAGCACAAAATGCCTATTACCATTTAGGAGAAAGCTATATTAATTTAAATAAAAAACCAGAAGCATTAAATGCATTTAGAAATGCTTCCGAAATGGATTATGAATTAAAAATTCAAGAAGATGCATGGTTAAATTATGCAAAAATAAGTTACGAAATTGGGAACTCTTACCAATCGGTTCCGCAAGTAATAACAGCGTATTTAGAAGCATACCCAAATAGCTCGTTTAAAGAGGAAATGGAAACTTTGTTAATAGACTCTTATATAACTTCAAAAAATTATAAAGAGGCTTTAAAACTATTAAAAGGAAAAAATAGTTACGATAATAAAATAGCTTATCAAAAGGTAGTATTTTACAGAGGGTTAGAGCTCTATAACGAAAGTAATTATCTAGAAGCAATGCAGCTTTTTAAAAAATCTTTAAGCGAATCGCATGATGCAATTTTTACTGCTAGAGCTACTTTTTGGAAAGCAGAAACTAATTATAATTTAACCAATTATAACGAGGCACTTTTAGACTTTAAGCAGTTTGAACAGCAATTAAATGCTAACGAAACACCAGAATTTACAAATATAAGTTACAACCTAGCTTATACATATTTTAAACAGAAAAACTATGCGCAAGCAATAGTATACTTCCAGCAATTTATTGAAAATAATTCTAAGGATAATTTACGTATAAACGATGCTTATTTAAGAAAAGCAGATGCCTATTTTGTGTCTAGTAAATATAACGAAGCTATTAAAGCATATACACAAGCAGTAAAAATAGGCGAAATAGAAACCGATTACGCATATTTTCAAAAAGCATTAAGTTATGGATATGCTGGCGATTCTAAAAAAAAAATCACCGAATTAGAATCATTTATTTCAAATTATAAAAGCTCAAAATTACAAGACGATGCCTTGTATAACTTAGGAAACGAATATGTAAAAAATGGAGAAATAGAAAAAGCCATGCAAAACTATAATAGTTTAAATACTAATTATAGTAGTAGTAAATTTGTTCCTAAAGTACTTTTGCGTCAGGGTTTGGTGTATTATAATGCAAGTGAAAACGATAAAGCACTTACTAAATTTAAAAAGGTAGCTGCAGATTTTCCTGGCTCACCAGAAGCTAATCAAGCTGTAGCAACTGCTCGATTAATTTATATAGATATTGGTGAAGTAGCAGCATATGCCAATTGGGTAGAAACTCTAGATTATATAGAGGTTACCAATGTAGATTTAGATAATACAACGTACCAAGCTGCAGAAAAAAAGTATTTAGATTCTAAAACAAAAGAAGCAATACAGTTATTTAATAGTTACCTAAATCAATTCCCTAATGGGTTACACGCAATACAATCTCATTTTTATTTAGCACAATTGTATTTTAAAGAAGATTTAAAAGAAAATGCAGCTCCACATTATAAAACAGTAACCGAAGCTTTGCAAAATGAATTTACAGAAGAATCTTTATTGCGATTAGCGCAAATTAATACCGAACAAAAAAAGTGGGAAGAAGCATTGCCAGTTTTAAAAAGATTAGAAAACGAAGCAAGCTTTCCGCAAAATATTATTTTTGCACAATCTAATTTAATGAAAGCATTTTTCGAATTGCAAAACTATAAAGACGCAGTTGTTTATGCCGAAAAAGTGTACCAACATACCAATTTAGATAACAAATTAAAAAGCGATGCTCAAGTAATTATCGCGCGCTCTTCTATGCAAACTGGCGACGAGTTAAAAGCACAAAAAGCTTATGCGCAACTAGAATTAACCGCAATAGGAGAAACTGCAGCAGAAGCATTGTATTACAATGCATATTTTAAAAATAAAGAAGCTAAATACAAAGCATCGAATGTCGTTACACAACAATTAGCAAAAGACTATTCGAGTTATAAATACTATTCGGCAAAAGGCTTGGTGCTAATGGCAAAAAACTATTATGCATTAAACGATGCGTTTCAAGCAACTTATATTTTAGAAAGTGTAATTAAAAACTTTACGTCTTTTACAGATATTGTTACACAAGCAGAAACCGAATTAAATAAAATTAAAGCCGAACAAGCAAAAACAAATGCTTCCATAATTTCGGAAGATTAAATTTTTAAGAATTTATAAAACGAAATTAATACGATGCAAAAAAGAAATCAAGCACCTAAATTTTTAAATAAATATTTTAAAAGTATGCGCAAGCAAAAATATATATTCGTTCTCATCCTATTTCCCTTTTTTAATACTATTTGTATTGCTCAAGAACGAGACCAAGACACATTAAATACAGATGTAATACAAGTAGTTAAACCATATACTCCTACAGTTTCTGATGCATTTAAGGTAAAAGAAACCCCATCGTTAGACGATAATACTACCAATAGTAAAAAGAAAGTAAACTATAATATATTCTCTTTTCCAGTAGCTTCCACATTTACGCCAGCAAAAGGAAAAGCAGCATTATTAGATAAAGAAAAAGAAACTAAAACATACGATAACTATGCAACACTAGGTTTTGGTAATTATACCAATATTTTAGGCGAAGTATATTTAAATCATGCATTAAACCGTACCGAAAGTGTTGGTGCATATTTAACACATCATTCTTCTCAAGGAGGAATTAAAAATTTGCTATTAGACGATGCATTTTCCAATTCTAAAATACAAGCTAATTATGCTAAAAGCGAAAGAGATCTCGCCTGGAATATAGAAGCAGGTTTCCAACATAAAAAATACAATTGGTATGGTATACCACAATCTGTTTATAATGCAGCTTCCGCAAAAAACATAGCAGATGTTGGCCACTCGTATGCAGCTTTACATTTAGGAGGAGACTTAAGCCTAACCGATTCGTATATCAATTCGGCAAGTGTGTTGTTTAGACGATTTGGAGATAATAATAAATCTAGCGAAAATAGAT
>JBMZDY010000019.1:0-16050 GCA_049614585.1 Oceanihabitans sp. | reverse complement strand
AAAAAGACTAATAGTAATTTAAATAGCTTTTTTAAAAATTTCATTTTTATTATTTTTTAGTTAACTAAAGATATAAAAGAATTTAGTTTTTAAATCCTTTTTGTATTTGTTTTTCTTTGTAGTACGCTTTATTTGCTTCGTAGATGGTTTTGTTTATTTCGGCAAATACTTCTAATTTTTTATTTGCACTTCGTGTACGTTTTTAGACACAAAGTGAATTCTACTTGTAATTCTTATATACATTTAAAATAGCGATTCTTGTTTATAAGGGCTTTCGTGTTCTAAAAGCCATTGTTTGCGTTGTAAACCACCAGCATAACCAGTAAGCGAACCATCGCTTCCTATAATTCTATGACAAGGAATTACTATCCAAATTGGGTTTTTAGCGTTAGCATTTGCAACTGCACGAATGGCTTTTACGTCGCCTAATTGTTGCGATAATTTTAAATACGAGGTTGTTTTACCGTAAGGTATATTTAACAATTCTTGCCAAACGCGTTTTTGAAAATTAGTGCCTTTGGGGTTTATTTTAAAGCTAAATTGTTTTCTTTCTCTATTAAAATATTCTTGTAGTTGTGTGGCGCATTCTTCTAATTCTAGAGGAATTATACTTGTTGTTTTTTCTATTGTATTTAAAACGCTTATTGCAGTAATTCCTGTTAGGTCACCTATTATTTTTGTGCTTCCTAAAGGTGTTTGTAATATGCAAGATTCCAAAATTAGTTTTCGGTTTTATCTGTTTCAATAATTCCTAGTTTTTTAGCTCTTGTTTCCCAGCTTTTTCTTGCCATTTGTTGTAAGTCACTTACATTATCGCTTTCGTCCATTATTTCTAATCCTAGAAGGGTTTCTATAACGTCTTCCATAGTAACTAAGCCGCTAACACTGCCATACTCGTCTACAACTAAGGCCATATGGTTTCTAGTTTCTACAAGTTTTTCAAACAAAGTTGGTATTGGTAAACTTCTATCTACTATTATTATGTCTCGTTTTAATTCTACAAGTTTTTTGGTGCCATTTCCTAAAGCCATTTCTTTAAAAATTTCATCTTTTAAAACGAGGCCTTTTATATTGTCTTCGGTTTCCGAATAAACCGGGATTCTAGAGAAACGTAAATTCATATTTCTGTTAAAAAAATCTTCAACGGTTGTATTTTCGTTTTCCGATTTCATAACCGTTCTTGGAGTCATTACATTTTTAGCAACAATCTCTTTAAAGGTTAAAAGGTTTTTAATTATTTTACTTTCGTTGCCTTCAAAAACACCTTCTTCGTGTGCCATATCTGTCATTACTATAAAGCCTTCTCTACTTAATACACTACCATGGCCTTTGCCTCCTATTAGTTTTGTTGTTAGTTGTAATAACCATAATATTCCTGTCCATTTTAATGGAAAAATTAAAACGGTAAGAGCTTTCGATGTAAAATTAGCTAAGCCTTTCCAGTAAGTTGCGCCAATAGTTTTTGGTATAATTTCGGAAGCAATAAGTATTAATAAAGTCATTATTGCCGAAACAACACCTACTGTATTTATACCAAAAAACTCTAATTTATAAGGAAGTTTTTCTGCTTGAATACCAACCATCATTGCTCCTAGTGTATGTGCAATAGTATTAAGTGTAAGTATTGCAATTAATGGCTTGTCGACATCTTTTTTAAGATTTTCTAATGTAATTGCGTACTCTTTACCTTCTTGTTTTTTTACATTTATAAATGTTGGCGTTACACTTAAAAGCACAGCTTCTAATATGGAACATAAAAAGGAAAAGAAAATGGAGATTGTTGCCCAAAAAATAAGTGCAGTCATGGATTTTAAAATTTTTTCGAAATTACGAAATTAATTTCACTACATCTTTAGCAAAATAACTAGCAATAATATCTGCGCCTGCACGCTTAATAGCAGTAATTTGTTCTAGCATAACAGCATCGTGGTCTAGCCAGCCTTTTTCTGCTGCAGCTTTAAGCATTGCATATTCTCCAGAAACTTGGTAAACTGCTACAGGAACATCGACTTCGTTTTTTATTTCGCGAACAATATCTAAATAACATAAGCCTGGTTTTACCATTACTATATCTGCACCTTCGTCTATATCCATTTCGGTTTCTCTTATGGCTTCAAAACGATTTGCGTAATCCATTTGGTAGGTTTTTTTATCCTTTGGAATATCTTGTGCATCTACAGGAGCGGAGTCTAAAGCATCGCGAAAAGGGCCATAAAATGCAGAGGCATATTTTGCCGAATAACTCATAATTCCAACATCTGTGAAATCTTCATCTTCTAGTGCTTCCCGAATCGTTAAAATACGACCATCCATCATATCGCTTGGTGCTACAAAATCTGCTCCAGCTTCTGCGTGCGAAATGCTCATTTCTGCTAAAACTTCTGCAGTATCATCATTAACAACTTTTCCGTTTTCTATAATACCATCGTGTCCATAAACAGAATATGGGTCTAGCGCAACGTCTGTCATTACCAGCATTTCTGGGCAAACATTTTTTACTGTTTTTATTGCTCGTTGCATTAATCCGTTTGGGTTTAATGCTTCTGTGCCTTTATTATCTTTTAAGTTATCTGGTACTTTTACAAACAATAAAACCGATTTTAAACCTAGTTTCCAAAGTTCTTTTATTTCGTTTTCCAATAAGTCTAAGCTATAGCGAAAATAGTTAGGCATTGATGGAATTTCTTCTTTTATCCCTTTTCCTTCTACCACAAAAAGTGGCACTAAAAAATCGTTTGGAGAGATAATAGTTTCTCTTACTAAAGAGCGAATAGCTTTATTTGTTCTTAACCTTCGGTTTCTTCTTAATGGATACATAAATCTATTTTTTTTGTCATTCAGAAGGAGAGCATCGACTGAAGAATCTCTAATTTAAATAAAAAATTCTTCGCTTCGCTCTGAATGACATTTATTAAACCCAGTCTTTCGGATTTTTTAATACTTCTACTAGTTTTTCTTCTTCGCTTCCTGCTTCTGGATGATGGTTGTAAGCCCATTGTACGTGTGGCGGAAGACTCATTAAAATACTTTCAATTCTTCCGTTGGTTTTAAGCCCAAAAAGGGTTCCTTTATCGTGTACTAAATTAAACTCTACATAGCGACCACGGCGTATTTCTTGCCAATCGCGTTGTGCTTTAGTGTACTCTAAATCTTTTCTTTTTTCTACAATAGGAACATAGGCTTCCAAGAAACTGTTACCAATTTCTGTAACAAAATCGTACCAATTTTGCATGCTCATGTCTGGTGAAGCTTTACAATAATCGAAGAATAATCCTCCTAAACCTCGACCTTCGTTTCTATGCGTATTGTAAAAATACTCGTCGCAGCGTGCTTTGTATTTTTTATAAAAACCGTCATTATGACGGTCGCAAGCTGTTTTACAAGTTTGATGAAAATGTTTTGCATCTTCTTCAAACAAATAATAAGGTGTTAGGTCTTGCCCACCACCAAACCATTGGTCTACAATATTACCCTCTTTATTATACATTTCAAAATAGCGCCAGTTAGCATGTACTGTTGGTACCATTGGGTTTTTAGGATGTAATACTAAACTTAAACCGCAAGCAAAAAAATCGGCATCTGCTACACCAAAATATTTTTGCATAGAGTCTGGCAGTTTTCCATGAACACCAGAAATATTGACTCCTCCTTTTTCAAAGACGTTACCATTTTCTATTACTCTAGTTCTGCCACCACCACCTTCTGGTCGTTTCCAAATATCTTCTTTAAAAGATGCCTTTGCATCTACTTTTTCTAGGGTAGAGGTTATGCTGTCTTGTAATTCTTGTATGTATTGGTAAAATTTATTTTTCATGTTTTTTTGGTGAAAACGAAAAGCTATTTATGTAATTCATATAGCTCCATATCTAATGGTTTTTCGTTAGGTGGCTTATATTCGTTTTTTAATGTTGCTATCCATTTAAAGTTATTGTTTTCTGCTACTTTTACACTAGGTAAATTGTTTTTATATACAATTATTTGAAGCGTTTTAAGGTTTAATGTATTAAAAGCAAAATTAGAAAGTATTTTTACAGCTTCTGTAATAATATTTTTTCCTTTAAAAGTATAGCCAATACAGTAGGCAAATTCTGCTTGTTTTTTTAACCAATCTATTTCTTTTAAATAAACTAAACCTACTAGTTTATTTGTTTCTTTTTCTTTAATTGTAAATAGAAATTCTTCTTTATTTAAATACTGTTTCGCTTTTAAAGCACAAAAATGTTTAGCTAAAGAAGGTGTTAAATTTTGAGCTAGTGTTTTGGGTAAATATCGTTTAAATCGATCTTCATTTGCAACCATAAAATTACATAAATCCCAAGCGTTATTTTCTTGAATAGCTTGTATGTAATATGTTTGAAAGGAAGCAAGCAAACTTTAACTTTTATATTCTTTTACAGCATCAATAAACGCTTTAGCATTATCTAATGGTATATTTGGTAAAATACCATGACCTAGATTTACTATGTATTTATCTTTACCAAAATCGTTAATCATTTGATGCACCATTTTTTTAATTTCGGAAGGTGGCGAAAACAATCTAGTAGGATCGAAATTTCCTTGTAGTGTAATATTTCCACCAGTTAAATAACGTGCATTTTGTGGCGAGCAAGTCCAGTCTACTCCTAATGCAGCTGCACCAGATTTTGCCATTTCGCCAAGTGCAAACCAACAACCTTTACCAAATGCAATTACTGGAGCATCTTCTTTTAAAGCGTCTATAATTTGCTGAATATATTTCCAAGAAAATTCTTGATAGTCTACTGGCGAAAGCATGCCTCCCCAAGAATCGAATACTTGTACAGCATTAACACCTGCTTTTACTTTTTCTTTTAAGTACGCAATAGTGGTATCGGTAATTTTTTGTAATAACTGATGTGCAGCAACAGGATTTGTAAAACAAAACTCTTTGGCTTTATCAAAATTCTTAGAGCCTTGACCTTGTACGCAATAACATAGAATGGTCCATGGGGATCCTGCGAAACCTATTAAAGGAATTTCGTTATTTAGTTTTTCTTTGGTTGCTTTTATTGCTTGGTAAACATAATCTAATGCATCTGTAACATCTGGAACAATTACGTTATCTACATCTTTTTGCGAACGAATAGGGTTTGGTAAATAAGGGCCAAAATTTGGTTTCATTTCCACCTCAATATTCATTGCTTGCGGAATAACCAAAATGTCGCTAAATAAAATAGCAGCATCCATACCATACCTTCTTATTGGTTGTACGGTAATTTCACTAGCTAACTCTGGTGTTTGGCAACGAGTAAAAAAATCGTACTTGGCTTTTATTTCCATAAATTCTGGAAGGTATCTTCCTGCTTGACGCATCATCCATACTGGAGGACGTTCTACTGTTTCTCCTTTTAATGCTCTTAAAAATAAATCGTTCTTAATCATACTCATTTATTTGTCTTTGCGAAGCCGCGTTTTTTTTTGGTGTGGCTGAGGCAATCTAAAAGAGATTACCACATCACTGCGTTCTTCGTAATAACGTTTTTAATTATATAAAATATTCATTTACTAACTCGATAACACTTTCTACGGTTGGTACTTTTGCAACACGTACATTGTTAAAGTGTTTACTAGCTTCTTTTGCTGTGGTTTCGCCAATGCAAAAAGCAATATTGTTTTCTTTTACTGTGTTTTCTAACATAAAACTTTGAACTGTAGATGGACTATAAAACATAATAGCTTCAACAGTTTCGTTTACTTTTACAGTATCGAATTTTGTTTGGTATGCTTCTATTTCGTTAACCGTTATATTATTTTCTGATAAAATTGTAGGCAGCGCATCTAGACGTAAATCGCTACAAAAATAAGTTACTGCTGTGCCATCTATATATTCTACTAAATAATTAGCAAGTTTTTCTGCGTTTGGTTCTACATGTTTTACTTTGCCAATTCGTTTTTCTACCAAGCGTTTGGTTCTTCTTCCTACACAGTAAATATTTTCAAACTGTAGCTCGCTTGCCGAAAAATTTTGTAGCAATGCTTCTACCGTATTTTTACTTGTTATTACCACATTTTGAATTGGATTTCTAATAACTTGTGGTCTAATTCTATTGGTGTTTATTTTTATAAAATCGGAACTTTCTACACCTAGATTTTCGTTTACTAATAAACGCTGGTCTTCGGTTAGCGATTTGGTAGAATATACTTTTGTTGTTTTGTTAGTTGCTTTTATATTATCCATTAAACGTTTGCCTCCACGCTCAATAATATAGTCTGCACAATAGGAAGCTATATTATGGTGTTCGCCAAGTTTTTCAATACGTTTAACTTCTATTTTTTTGCTTCCATCTGGGCTTAATAAAACGCCTTCAAAAGTTACTTCTTCGTCTTTTATAAAGGCTAGCGCGCCAATAGGAGCAGTACAACCGCCTTCTAGTTTGTTTAAAAAGTCGCGCTCTATGGTAGTACAGATTTCGGTTTCTTCATGGTTTAGTTCTGCACATATTGCTTTAATTTCTTCGTCTTCATCTAGTGCAGTAATCATTATAGCACCTTGTGCAGGCGCTGGTATCATCCAGTTTAGATTTATAGCATCTTCTGGTCTTAAATTAATTCTACCCAAACCAGCAGCTGCAAAAATAGCAGCATTCCAATGGGAGTTGCTTTCTAGTTTTTGTAAGCGTAAATTAACATTGCCTCTTAAATCTTCTATGGTATGTGTTGGGTAACGGTTTAGCCATTGTGCTCTTCGACGTAAGCTTCCTGTTGCAATAACAGCGTTTTTAAGGCCTAAAAACTCTTCGTTTTTTTTAAAAACTAAAGTGTCTCTTACATTGCCACGTTTTAATACTGCGGCTTGAATAATACCGTTTGGTAATAAAGTTGGCACATCTTTTAAGCTATGTACTGCTATATCGATATCGTTATTTAACATCGCAATATCTAGTGTTTTAGTAAAAACACCAGTAATACCTAGTTGGTATAGTGGTTTGTTTAATACTAAATCTCCAGTAGATTTTACAGGAACTAATTGGGTTTTATAACCCAAATGCTCTAACTGATTTTTTACAATGTTAGCTTGGTATAAGGCAAGCTCGCTATCGCGAGTACCAATTCTAATAATTTTAGACATTTGTTGTGGATGTTTCTAACTGAAACACTTTTTTTATAAGTTCTAGACTTTCGTTTGTAGAAATAGCATCGTCTTTTAAGTGATGCGCAAAATGATTTGTAATTTTCTGAATGATATTATTGCTAATTAACTCTGCTTGTTCTTCGTTAAAATCATTTCTTTTTTTGCGTTGCGTTTCTAATTCGGCAACTTTAAAGTCGTTAAGTTTTAACTTTAGCGCTTTAATAGTTGGTGCAAATTTTCTGGTTTCTAGCCAAGCATTAAATTCGGCTTTAACTTCATCTATTATTTTTTCGGCTAACGGAATATGAAGTTTTCGCTTTTCTAAGGTATTATCTGTTATTTTAGATAAGTGATCTAGGTGTACCAATGTTACATTTTCTAATTCGGTTACGTTTTCATTTACGTTTTTCGGAATCGATAAATCTAAAATTAAAAGCGGTTTATTGTTTTGTATAATGTGTTTGTCTACAGTTGGTAATTGTGCTCCTGTAGCAACGATTAAGATATCTGATTCGTGAATTTCTTCTTGTAAATTACTATAATCTTTAACTATAAGATTGAATTTTCCAGCAATTGCTTCTGCCTTATCTTTGGTTCTGTTAATTAAAGTTATTTGTTCGTTTTGCGAATGCTTTACTAAGTTTTCGCAAGTGTTTCTTCCAATTTTCCCTGTACCAAATAGCAATATGTTTTTTAGCGTAACATTTTCTACTTCGTTTAATATATATTGAACCGAAGCAAAAGAAACCGAAGTTGCTCCTGTAGATATATTTGTTTCTGTTTTAATACGCTTACTAGCTTGTATAACCGCATTTACTAAGCGCTCTAAAAAATGATTTAATAATCCTTCTTTTTTAGACAGTAATGCAGCGTGTTTTAATTGGCCAATAATTTCGAAATCTCCTAAAATTTGGCTGTCTAAACCAGAGCCAACTCGAAACATATGCGAAATAGCATCTTTGTTTTTAAATACAAATGCTACTTTTTGAAACTCTTCTACGGTGCCTTTAGTATTGTCGCAAAGTAATTTTATAAGTTGATAAGGGTGTTGTGCAAAACCGTAAATCTCGGTTCTATTACAAGTAGAAGTTACTACTAAACTTTCTACTCCTTCTTCTATTGCTTGTTCTAGCAATCTATTTTTTGCATTTGCGTCTAAACTAAAATGACCGCGAATTTCGGCGTCTGCTTTTTTGTAGCTTAAACCAATTGCGTAAAATGAATTGCCTTTTGATATGTTGTATTGCTCCATAAACCTGTTTAGCATGTTACAAAAGCAAATGTATATGGATAGTAGCTTTAAAAATAACGCTAAAAGAACTTTTAATAACGCTTGTGGTTTTTTAATGGTATTTTTTAATATTATATGATATTTATCATATTTTTGCAGCAATAGCAGTACTTTTTAGTGCTATTGTTTAGAACTGTTCTAAATAAGAATATAAAATGAAGCAAAGTAGTAGTGTAAAAAATGTCGCTAAAGGTTCTTTTGATGAAACCGAAGTGGACGATGGGTTTTCGGTTTTAACTTACCGTAATGAAAATCAAGAGTTTAGGTCTTTAGAGCGAAAAATAGGAATTGATTTTATTCAGTTTCATTTTTGTGTAAAAGGATCTGGAGATTTTCAATTTAACAATGGAAATTATGTTTTAAACATTCCTGAAGAGACCTCCTTGCTTTTGTATAATCCGCAACGCGAATTACCAATACATCTAGTGGCAAATCCAAATTCATGGTTGGTTTCTATTATTATTTCAATTAAAAAATTTCATGGTTTATTTAGTCAAGAGGCCGATTATATTAGCTTTTTAAATGCAGATAATAAGGATAAAAAATATTATAAAGACGGGAAAATATCTCCTTCAATGGCAATTGTACTTAATCAATTAGCAAATTTTAATTTAAATAATTCAATTAAAAACATTTATTTTAAAGGCAAAGCTTACGAACTTTTAAGTTTGTATTTTAATAGAAATGAAGAAGCAAATATAGAGCAATGTCCTTTTCTAGAAGATGAAACCAATGTAGCAAAAATTAGAAAAGCAAAAGATATAATTGTTTCAAGAATGGCAGAACCACCAAGTTTACAAGAGCTGGCAGACGAAATAGATTTAAGTTTAAAAAAGCTAAAAGAAGGCTTTAAACAAATTTATGGCGATTCGGTTTTTAGTTTTTTATTAGACTATAAAATGGAAGTAGCTCGAAAACTTTTAGAGTCGGCTGCCTATAATGTAAACGAAGTTGGGCTTAAGGTTGGTTATAGTACTGCAAGCCATTTTATAGCAGCTTTTAAAAAGAAATACGGAACAACCCCAAAAAAATATGTGATGTCTGTAAATTAAAAACCCAAACCTAGAATTGCTGGATTTGGGTTTTTATGCTTAGTAGTTTATTGCTTAATAAAAATATATTCTCCTAAAGGGATTCTACTAACATTAGGAGCATCTTCAGGAATAACAGAATAACTTCTCCAAACTATCATATGTAAATCATTAATAGAAGGATCTGTTATACTTGGTACTGTTCTTAAAATAATATCAATACTTATATAATCTCTTTCTGGATCTGTTAGACTTAATTCAACTCTTCGTTCTCCAGCTTCACAATCATCACAACGAGGTATTACTCTAATTGGTATAAAACCATTACCAAATATTAAATGCTCAGAAACACCTATACTTGTATTCGTGATATTTGATAAAGAATTTACTAACTCATTACCATCTTCATCTATATACTGATATTCTCCATATAAATAATCAGAATAGTAAGTAATATTTTTATAATTAGTAAATACATTTAATTCTTTCTTATTTAAAATCATGGAAAACTCTTCTAATCCATTGGTAAATTTCCAAGTACCTATAAAACGATTAAAATCATTGTCTGTGTCTTTATAATATGAATTTTCCAATCTTGGAGATAATGTTCCATCATATAAAGAAATAATTGGGTTCTGTGCCTTACATGCTAAAAATGTAAAAGCGAATAGTAGTATAAATAGTATATTTTTCATCATGTTGTTTTTTAGTTGCAATTAATTGGTGTTACATTATCATTAGTATCAAGTACTAGTTTTTGCCAATTAGAATTATTTGCTTGTATATCATCATTACTTGCTTTGTACAATGAAATTCCAAAATCGTTTATTTCTGTAGTAAACTTTATAAAAGCTTTTGCTAAATTGTTTTGGTGTGCTAGTTCTGGGTCTGTATTCACATCTGCATATGCCTTCTCTAAAGCATCAATAAAATCGTTTTTATCTTCATCATTATCATAAATATTCTGTATTTCTTCTAATTTAGTAATATCATCAATTTTAATAGCGTATGTAAAGTTTTGTACTGTCATGAAAACTGTTATGTTAGAATTATCATAAACTATACCATCATCTTCAAAACTGTTTGCAAAATCAAAATCAAATCTTTGAGAAATTTTATAAAGGGTATGTATGTCTCCAGGACCAAACATTTCATATTTACCAATATAATGGTTGTGTGAAAAGGCATACAACAAAGGGTGAATTGGTACAGGAACTTCATCAGATTCATCAGAGTCTATTTCAAATGTTTTTATAAAAGGGAAGTCTTTGTCCATTAATATTGCAAAACCAGTTTCACCATTTAAATCAAGAGTAGTTTTTAAAGTATAAAAACTTGAAGTTGTATATGGTGAGTTTGTAATTCTGTTTAAGTCTTGGCAAGGGTTGTTAGAAGTTTGGAATATATTATCTCCTACAGGAGAAGTTATAGTATTAATAGAGTCATTACTATGATTTGTTCCTGTGCCACAAGTATCACAATTATTATTTGGTTCACCACCAGAACTATCAGGACACATAGAGGTGTCTAGATATAAATCACCTCTATCAGCATCAATACAAGATTGACCAGCAGGATGATCGCCTTCATTTCCCCAAGGGCACATAAGTACTCCAATACACATAGAAGATAATTTTGAAGGTGTATTGTTATAAATGATAGAAGTTACCTCTATTTCAGCATCAAGAATAAAAGAATCATGCTCAAGGGATGGAATTATATTTGAATTTAGAGTATATTTCACAATTACAGCATGAATGTTATTAGTACTATCAATTTCGACAACTAGATTTTCAAAATAGGACTCGTCATTTTCTTCTCTATGAATTAAAAATGTATAAGATGTATAGTTATTAGAATAAATTTCTTTTATTATTGTAGAATCAATGGTAAAACCATATTGATCTTCCATAATAGTTCTTTCATTGCTATTAGAATTTGTATTTCTTGTTTTAAATGTTTTGTCAAGTGCTTCAGTAAATTTTGAGTCGCTACTTAATTCAGTGTAACTTTTTGTTTTGAGATTAAAATGATTTTTTTTAGTGTTTAGTTTAGATTTTGTTTGATTTGAAAAACCATCATCTTTTTCACAATTTGTCAAAAATAAAGAAATACCAATAAGAAGTATCCCAAGTGTTAAATACGTTTTGATTTTTTCTTTCATAGGTTAATTGGTTAAAGTTATTATTTTAAAATTAGATACTATAACATTTTTAAAAAATCTAAAATGAGTGAATTGTTGTTTTGAGTTAGTTAAATATATAAAATTTCATTTATGAAACCAATAAATGATGTTTTTATTTTGAAATAACAAACAATATTTGTCTTGCACATTTTTAGATAATGGACAAAAGAATATTACAAATAGCAAAAAAAATAAAACAGTTACGCATAGAAAAAGGCTATGTTAGTAATGAGTTTTTTGCTTGGGAGCATAATATTCCTAGGGTACAATATTGGAGAATGGAAAAAGGTACTAACTTCACTATTAAAACCTTTTTAAGAATTTTAGATGCTCATGAAATGACGCTGGAAGAATTTTTTAAAGATTTAGAAACTAAAGATTAGGTTTACACTTCACATTACATATAATAAAAAATAGTATTGTATTTTTGTAGACTAACAAAAAGAGATTCCCACTTTCGTGGGAAGTAAACATGAAAGGAATATTATTAGTAAATCTTGGTTCGCCAGATAGCCCAAACCCTAAAGATGTTAAAAAATATTTAGGTGAGTTTTTAATGGATGAACGTGTAATAGATGCACCATTATGGGCAAGAAACCTATTGGTACGCGGTATTATTTTAAATACTAGGCCAAAGGCATCTGCTGCAGCTTATAAAAAAATATGGTGGGACCAAGGCTCGCCGTTAATTGTTCTTTCAGAGCGTTTGCAAAGCAAAATGCAAAAGCAAACCAAAATGCCAGTAGCATTAGCCATGCGTTATGGAAGTATGACTATTAAAAAAGGCATGCAAGAGCTTGTGGGTAAAGGTGTAGATGAGATATTGTTATTTCCTTTATATCCACAATTTGCTATGGCTACTACAGAAACAATATTGGTTTTAGCTAATGAAATTAAAGAAAAATATTTTAAAAATATAAAATTAGAATCGGTTCCTGCATTTTATAATAAACCCGATTATATAGAAGTTTTATCTAATAGTATTGCCAAGCATTTACAAAATGTAGATTACGAGCATTTATTGTTTTCTTACCATGGTGTACCAGAAAGACATATTAGAAAACGCGATGTAACAAAATCGCATTGCAATCCTGCAGGAGATGGTAGCTGTTGTGCAACACCAAGTAAAGCACATGAGTTTTGTTATAAACACCAATGTTTAGAAGTAACCCGTTTGGTAGCACAAAAATTGCAATTAAAAGAAAATAGTTACTCTACATCGTTTCAGTCGCGATTAGGATTCGATCCTTGGTTGCAACCATATACAGACAGAACAATAGAACGATTAGGCAAAGAAGGCACAAAAAAGATGGCTATTGTTACACCAGCTTTTGTTAGCGATTGTTTAGAAACACTGGAAGAAATTGCTATGGAAGGACAAGAGATATTTCACGAAATGGGAGGGGAAGAATTTACTACAATTCCTTGTTTAAACGACGATGATCCTTGGGTTGAATTACTTGCTAAATGGGTGAATAACTGGTCGAAAAAAGGAGTATTATCGTAATATAACAATGGAATATTATAACTATATAAAAGCACTGCATTTAATTTTTGTAATTACCTGGTTCGCTGGTTTATTTTATATACCAAGATTGTTTGTATATCAAATTGAAGCTTTTTATAAGCCATCTCCAGATAAAGAAATACTAGGAAAGCAATTAAAATTAATGGCAAAACGCCTTTGGAATATTATTACTTGGCCTTCTGCAATATTAGCAACAGTATTTGCAATTTGGTTATTAGTTTTACAGCCAGCATGGTTGCAACAATCTTGGATGCATATAAAGCTAACTTTTGTTGTATTGTTAATAATATATCACTTAAAAACACATGTGTATTACAAACAGTTACAAATGGATGTTGTTAAAAAAACATCCAAATTTATGCGTATGTGGAACGAAGGAGCAACCTTTATTCTATTTGCTGTAGTATTTTTAGTAATATTAAAAAGTGCATTTAACTGGGTTTTTGGTGTAATTGGTATTTTTGTTTTAGGAGTTTTAATAATGTTAGGTTTTAAGCTTTATAAAAATATAAGGCAGAAAAATCCAGAAGCATAAAAGGTATTTCTATATTTCAAAAATTAATTACCTACCTATAGTTACAAGAATTCAAAATTTGTTTTTATTCGTATTTACCCAAAAGGCTATTTGGTGCGATTATTGTTATATTTATGCAATAATATAAAATTTAAGATAGCTGTTTTTACAGGCATTTCTATGAAGCTAAAAAAACTTTCCTTACGTGTACGTATATTTATTGCAATGATTTTTTTGGTGTTACTTGCATCTATACTAATTACTGCAGTAGCCGTTTTTCAATATAAAGAAGAAACCAAAGATTACCACAAACAAAGGTTAGAGCGTAAAGAAGCAAATATACAACGTCATATAAGTTTTGTAATTCAAGAAACTTCTTTTGAAGTAATTACCGAGAAAATGCCTTTTATTTTTAAAGACGAAATTTATAAAATAGCAACTACACATAACCTTCCAATAAACATTTACGATCTAGAAGGCCAGCTTTTAAAGTCGTCTATTGCAAGTATAACACAAGACTCTATACAAACTTGTTTGTCGCCCAATGTATTAAATGTTTTGGCAAATACAGCAGCGCATAGATATGTAGAAAAAAGAGTAGAGGCGAGTGAAACATATCAATCTTCGTATACATATATAAAAGATAAAAAATCGAAACCAGTAGCTATTTTAAATTTACCATTACTTGAGAACGACGATTTTTTAGCAAAAGAGCTTAACGAGTTTTTAGAGCGAATTGCATTTGCCTATTTATTTATGTTATTAATGGCTGTAGCATTAGCATATGTGTTGTCTAAATACATAACCAAATCGTTAAAAACAGTAAGCGATAAAATAAATGCTACCAGGTTAGAAAAACGAAATCAAAAAATTGAAATCGATTCGGCAACTCAAGAAATTGCTACACTAGTAGAGTCTTATAATAGCATGATAGACGAGCTAGAAGAAAGTGCAGTACAACTTGCAACAAGCGAACGTGAGCAAGCATGGCGCGAAATGGCAAAGCAGGTAGCGCACGAAATTAAAAACCCATTAACCCCAATGCGATTAAGTGTTCAGAGTTTTCAACGAAAATTCGATCCAACTGCTGCTAATATTCATCAAAAAGTAGACGAATATAGTAAAACTCTAATACAGCAAATAGATACCATGAGCTCTATTGCCTCTGCGTTTTCAAACTTTGCTAAAATGCCAGCTCAAATTAACGAAATGCTAAATGTAGTTGAAATTGTAGATTTAGCATTAGATATTTTTAATGAAGACTATATTGAATTCTCGTCTAATAAATCTGAAATTATAGCCAAGTTTGATAGAACACAATTAATACGAGTTGTTACCAATTTAATTAAAAATGGAATTCAATCTATTCAAGATGGAAAAACACCAAAAATAATAGTAAAACTTAAAGAAATAAATAACCTAGTAGAAATTACGGTTTCCGATAACGGAAAAGGAATAACAAAAGAAAACAAACCAAAAATATTTGAACCAAAATTTACTACCAAAACAAGCGGAATGGGTCTAGGGCTTGCAATGGTTAAAAATATTATGGAAACTTATAAGGGAAACATTACCTTTACTTCGCAAATAGGAATAGGAACCACATTTATTGTAACTTTTCCAAAAGAATAAATAGCTGCAAAGGCAGAAATTTAATAGTCTGAAACTTATAAAAAAAGAAATAGAACAAATATAAACTCACCAAGCAAAGCGAGGTGTTTAACAACAAATATATTACCATGTCTTACAACAACATTCTTACAACTTTCCAAAACGGAATAACTACAATTACAATTAATCGCCCAAGTAAACTTAATGCGCTAAATAAAGAAACTATAGAAGAGTTACACGAAGGTTTTAAAACTGCAGATTTAGATAAAAACACGAAAGTAATACTGGTAACCGGAAGCGGTGAAAAAGCTTTTGTTGCAGGTGCAGATATTAGTGAGTTTGCTAATTTTAGTGTAGAAAACGGCGGTAAATTAGCAGCAAAAGGACAAGAATTGCTTTTTGATTTTGTTGAAAATCTAAGTACTCCAGTAATTGCTGCAGTAAACGGGTTTGCACTTGGTGGTGGCTTAGAATTAGCAATGGCTTGCCATTTTAGAGTAGCAAGTAATACTGCAAAAATGGGCTTGCCAGAAGTGTCTCTAGGTGTTATTCCTGGTTATGGAGGTACTCAACGTTTGCCACAATTAGTTGGTAAAGGAAGAGCAATGGAAATGGTTATGACTGCTGGTATGATAGATGCCGAAACAGCAAAAAACTATGGACTAGTAAACCACGTAACAACTCTTGAAGAATTAATGCCTCTAGCCAAAAAAATAGCAGGTAAAATAATGCGTAACTCATCGGTAGCTATAGCAAAAGCAATACAATCTATTAATGCGAATTATAAAGATGGAGTTAAT